>JAUTWX010000257.1 GCA_030838385.1 Acidobacteriaceae bacterium | reverse complement strand
CACCTGGCTGGTATGCTCGTGCAGCTCTCCTGAACTTTGCCCAGCTTGGCATTGTCATGCTGGCTGGTGTCGCCTGGAATCATTGGCTGCAGCAGTGGTCCCTCTTCCACACCTCTCGATCGACGCCCGCGTTCTTGCAGGGCCTGCTCAGTTGGTTCATCGGGACCTTTGTATTTTATTGGTGGCATCGCGCACGGCATGATTCGAATTTTCTTTGGCGCGTGTGCCATCAGATCCATCACAGCCCTGCCCGCATCGAGTTGCTGACCGCCTTTTATAAGCATCCGGTCGAAATCGTCGCCGACTCTGTGATCGCCAGCGCTCTTATCTTCTCGGTCCTGGGAGCGTCCCCGGAGGCTGGCGCGTGGTTCAATGTCTTCGCGGTTCTGGGCGAGTATTTCTATCACAGCAACTTGCGCACTCCGCACTGGATGGGTTACTTCCTGCAACGCCCTGAACACCATTCCATCCATCACCAACTGGATGTTCATCAGTTCAACTTCGGAGATATCACTTGGTGGGATCGGCTGTTCGGTACATTCCGGGACGCTGATGGCTTTGCACCACAATGCGGATTTCCGGATGGCCATGAAAAGAACCTGGGGCGCATGCTCGCCTTTCGAGACAACTACTAACTTTGAGGTATCGGCCTCATCTCCGCGTATGGCGGCGGGCAGTCCCAAAAGTGAACTCAATCTTTTGGTTCGTGCACAAATCTGCCAAATCATCCCACCCAATTTGCTAACCTCGAAATAGAGCTAACGAGAAGACGAAAGCCACGGAACACCTTACCGTGGCTTTCATCTTTGTAAGTCCTTTCGCAGGACATATTTAGCGGTAAGCACTTTAGAATGACATTTTTAGGCCACGGAAGAATGCCTAAGGCATTGAAAGAAAGTGGGTTACAGATCGGCCTCCGGTGCCGGGAGGGGGGAGGGGGTCACCCCAGCCACTCGTCGAACGCGCCATCACGAATCGCAGCCGCCAGTTTCGTAATATCGCCGGCCAGCACGCGGTCCTCACGCAGCGGCGCAACGAACTCGCGCACCCGCGCGCGCGCCGCCTCCACTTGTAGCGCAGCCTTCAGCGGCAGGCGAAATTCCAGCGCCTGCGCCGCCGTCATCAACTCGATCCCGAGCACCATCTCGGCGTTCTCCACCACCTGCCGCAGCTTCAGCGCGGCCGTCATTCCCATCGAGACGTGGTCCTCCTTGCCGCCCGACGTCGGCACCGAGTCCACACTCGCCGGATGCGCCAGCACCTTCGCCTCGTTCAGCAACGCAGCCGATGTCACATGCGCAATCATGAAGCCCGACGAGATCCCAGGATGGTCGGAGAGAAATGGCGGCAGCCCCTCGTTGATATCCGGATTGATCAGCCGATCGATCCGCCGCTCGCTGATGCTAAGCAGATCGGCCAGCCCGATCGCCGCATAGTCCAACGCGAACGCGAGCGGCGCGCCATGGAAGTTGCCGCCGGAGAGAATATCTCCCGCCGCCCCATCGCTCGTGAATATCAGCGGATTATCCGTAGCCGAGCCCGTCTCCGTCTCGATCACCGCCGTCGCATGATCGAGCACGCCCCGCACCGCGCCATGCACCTGCGGCATGCAGCGCAGGCAATACGCATCCTGCACCCGCGGATCGTTCAGCCGGTGCGACTCGCGGATCTCGCTCTGCTCCATCAGCGCGCGCAGGTGCGCCGCCGCAGCAATCTGTCCGGCGTGCGGACGCGCCTCATGGATGCGCGCGTCGAAGGCAGCCGGGGTGCCCCTCAGCCCTTCGAGCGACATGGCTCCCGCCAGATCGAAAAGCCGCACGACACGCTGCGCGCGAAAAATGCTCAGCCCGCCGACCGAAGCCATCGCCTGCGTGCCGTTCAGCAGCGCCAGTCCCTCTTTCGCCTGCAAGCGCAGCGGAGAAAGTCCGGCACCCGCAAGCGCAGTCGCAGCCGGCACACGCTTACCATCAGTGAACACCTCGCCTTCGCCAATCAGCGCCAGCGCGAGATGCGCCAGCGGAGCCAGGTCGCCGCTCGCCCCCACCGAACCACGCGATGGCACGACAGGATGAATCCGATGGTGAAGCATCGCCACCAGCAACTCCGCCACCTCGGTGCGCACACCGCTGCGCCCCTTGGCCAGCACGTTGCCACGCAGCAGCAGCATGCCGCGTACCTCGGCCTCGCTCAGCGGCTCGCCCACGCCGCAGCAGTGGCTGCGCACCAGGTTCTGCTGCAGCACTGCCACCTGGTCCGGGGCCACCCGCACATCGGCCAGCTTCCCAAACCCGGTGTTGATGCCATACGCCGCCGCATCGCCTGCAGCAGCACGGTCCACGACCGCACGCGAAGCCAGCATGCGGCTTCTCGAACCGGGAGCGATCGCGACCTCGAGCGTCGCGGCGGCCACCGCATCAAGTTGCGCCAATGTCAGAGCATCGCCGTTGAGCAGGAGCGGAGCGGAAGAGTTAGTCATAAGAAGGCGTCAGGCAAACTCTTCACTATAGCGATCGCAGCCGTCCACGTCACGCAGTCATGATCACGCGGTCACCCGACGCTCAGCAGCCTGCGGCGACGCGCGCGCTGCTTCGCGACCTGCACCCACGCGAACAGTGCAACAGCGCACACCGGCAACACGACGAAGAGGCACACCGTGCCGCGACGCGCAGAGTAGCTGGCGACCGTCAGATCGGTCGCGATACTCGCCTCACGTCCGGCTTCGCTCACGTGGACGACAGCGCGCCACCGTCCAGGACGCGGCAACTGGACGACAGCATCCTGCAGCAGCCGGTTTGTCGCATGCTCATGCGACAGATGCGCGATCACAGGCGCGACGCGAGCCTCCTCCAGAGTCAGCGTGACGACGACATCCGGATCCAGCAGAACGCGGCTGCCTCCCTGCTCTTCGACCATCACGCTCAGATCCGCCGGCCCCACAGCCAGCGACTCCGGCGTAGTGAACAGCGACACAACGAACGGCCCTGCCGCCTGCCGCAACTGGAGTCGTCCACCATCGGCGTCCGCCGCCATCGCAGCACACACGAGCGCGAGCGCGACAAAGACGCGCCTCACATGTCACCCATCATCACGCCGCGCATCTGCATCGGCTGGAGCAGCAACCAGAAGCCGAATCCGTAAAGCGTAACCGTCAACAGCGCCAGCGGGGCGATCGCCAGCAGCCGTTGCGCAACACGCGTCTTCGCAACGGTGCGCCACACCATATAGAGGGATAGCAGCAGACCGCCATCCAGGAACAGGAGTTGCAACTGCAGCAGACCATTTCCCTGCAGCACAACAGCACCCGCGCTCCACCGCGGCAGGCCGAGCCAATGGAATCCGAGATCCTGCCCCGCCTGCTGCACCAGCGGCAGCAAAGCGGGCACACCCATCAGGAGGTGAAACAGCAGGTGCGCCGCCCACATCCCCATGCCCAGCGGCACCAGAGCCAGCACGCCACGTCCGAACGTCTCACGACGCGACGATGATCCTCCGCGAGCGGCCTGAGATGCCAGCCACACGACTGCCGCAGCCAGCAACACCCCGGCCAGCACCCCAGCAAAGCCGCCGGCGCTGGTGGCCAGCCACGGCACGCGCCGTCCTGCCGCCGCCAGAAAGTCAGCCCCCGGCGCCACCATCGCAGCCGCGTTCCCAATACCCGCAAACACCAGCACCAAAGCGGCCGCGGCGACATCCATTCTCCGGGACAATCGTCCGAGCGACGAAGTGGGTTCGCTCGCCACCGCGTCGCGTGTCATGCTGCGCATCACAATGCCGATATTGTCGTGCGGACACGCCTTTACGCAGTCCATGCACAGCGTGCAGTCGGCATTGCTGCGCTTTTCCGGCAGATACAGTTCGAGTTCGCAACCACGCTGCTGTGCGTTGCCGCGAATGCAGTCGCGGGTCGCGCATGTGTTGCAGGTCGATACGCTGCGAACCTGCAAGGTCGTGGGAGAAATGAGCGATCCGACAAAATTGAACTGCCCTATCGGGCAGACATACTTACAAAAGCTGGCGCCGCGAAAAAACGTGTCCACCAGAAACGCCGCAGCAACGTAAGCGACGAGCAACCACGCAGTGCGCGCCGGATTGTTCCACAAGGCAAACCGCTCATACCCGAAGAAGAACGCCAGCATCAATCCGACCCCGACCCACTTCACACGTAGCCAGGGTGGCCAGCGGAGACGCGCCCAGCCAAAGCGCCGGCCCAGTTCGCGCGGCAGCGTGAACGGACATGCCATGCAGAAGAGATTGCCCGCGAACAGCAAGCCCAGCACTCCGACGGCGCGCACAACATTCCACGGCAGCACGCCGGCAAGGTTCATAGCAGCCATCGGATGGCCTATGAAGCCATCCGCGATGACAACGCCCATCACCACCAGACTGATCGCCTGCAATGACTGTCTTCCATATCGCGAGCGCAGAAATGCGGCAATCACCGGCACGCGCAGCAGATCGAATGGCTGTATAGCAGCGTGAATCTTTCCGGCAGCCGGCGCACCGCCGATCGTCACCAACGCATGCCGTGGTCTACGCCCAGAGAGCAGCGACAGCGTGATGCCGATCGCGGGAACCAGATAGATAGCCGAACCCACCACCCACATGAATGCTCCGGCCGCCGCTTGATCCTGCATCGCTGACAGGCCGAAGATGCGCGGCGCCGTCGAGTACGTGGCATACAAGACGTCAGTGGAGAAGGCCAGGAGCGCGGAAAGCGCCGTATTCGCAAGATCCGCCGCAACCAGATACGGCACCATCGCCCAGCGCGACCAGCGCGCACGGCCTGGCCAGGGCTGAAGCACAGTCCACCAGAAAAGTAGCGAGGTAAACAGGAAGCACGCGTGCTCCACCTCGTGCCAGGCAGGCGAGCGTAAGGCGAGCTCATATGCCGCCGGCACATGCCAGCCGAGATACGCGACATTCATCGCGATCCAGCCTGTCGCCGGATGGATGAGAAAGTGTCCGAAGGCCTGAAGCGTGCGCGAACTAAAGAGCGGCGCCAGGCCGTCCCGTATCCAGCCGCGGGGCACTCCACGCAGCAGGGGCACCGTGGGCGCACCCAGCAGCAACAGTGGCGGCGCCACAGACATCAGCAACAGATGCTGTGCCATATGCGCAAGCAGAAGCCAGTTGCCCAGGATATCGAGCGGCGACGCGATAGCCAGCCAGATCGTCGCCAGACCCGCGAAGAAGCATCCCGCGCGCCATCCGGGAAGCTCAGCCGCACGCGTCAGTCGTGCAACCTGCCACCCTCGCCAGTAGAGAATCGCCGTCAGCAGCAGCGAGAGCGTGGCCCACAGCGGAATGCTCCACGAGGCCGCAATCGCATCTGACAGCTCAGGATTCACTCGAACTCCAACCGGCGATACGGCTGCTACGGACGGATCGCCTCCACCGGCTCCTTCGGCGCGGGATTGTTCGTCTCCGCAATGTGGCGCGACGCATCGATCGCCGCCGGCTGGTTGGCCGGGTGCAGCGTCTCCAGAAAAGAAACCAGCGCTGTTACCTGTGCGGGTGACAGCGTCTTGCC
Organism: Acidobacteriaceae bacterium; assembly: GCA_030838385.1. Lineage (GTDB taxonomy): Bacteria > Acidobacteriota > Terriglobia > Terriglobales > Acidobacteriaceae > KBS-83. The sequence continues at coordinate 17,614 of JAUTWX010000257.1, read as the reverse complement.
GTATGCGGGCATGTTGCCGCCGCCCTGCGTCACCTGACGCACCAGTTGGTCCTGAGTAAGGCGAGTCGCGACGTAATCCAGCGATGGCCCACGCCGTCCCCCGAGCCCGCCGATCTGATGGCAGTTGCGGCACTGCTTCTCCTGAAGGACAATAGCGCCCTGCCGCTCCAGCGGAGTTGTTCCCTGCACGAAGTGCACCGGAACCGCATCCGCGCTCCAGCCATCCATCTGCGGACTCCATGGAACATAGGTGCCCAGATGCGTCAGTGTGGCGAACCCGACAGCGAGCACCACCACCAGGATCACCGCCACCGGCCGGCGATGCCAGCTCTTCTCACCAATGCCAGCGATAAAAGGCAGCGCCAGCATGACGGCGATCCCGATCACCGGCGCAATGAGCATAATCGGCGTCTCAATCGACGGGGGCAGGAAGGCAAGCGCGGTATAGATCCACAGGAAGAAGTAGTCGGGCTTGGGCACCGTCTGCACGATCGTAGGATCGGGTATGCCGCTCGGCCCGATCGGCCCGAACAGCAACGCGCAGATCGCGACCGCCAGCACGATGCCCGCGGCAAACATCGCATCCTTCCACACCGCGCCAGGCACGAACGGCATGCCATCGGTATGCGAAAGCTCGTTGTACTCCTGGATGTACGTCTCGCGCTTGACCAGCCGTCCGGGCGTCGGCCACTCATTGATACCCAGCTTCAGTACCAGCCAGGTGTGCAGCGAGGCGAATGCCAGCATCGCCGCCGGGATCACAAACACGTGCAGCGCGAAGAACCGCGTCAGCGTTGCGCCGGCAATGATAGGCCCACCGAGCATGAACTCAACCAGTTGTCCCCCGATAAAGGGCACGCGGCTCAGAATGGAAGCGCCAATGCCCAGTCCCCAATACGCGTCCTGATCGAAACGCAGCACCTGTCCGGTGAAGGCCATTCCCAGCGTCATCAGCAGCAGGAAGACGCCAAGTATCCACGTAAGCTCGCGCGGAAACTTATATGCGCCGAAGAGGAACACCTGGCACATATGGATAAGCACGATGGCGACCATGAAGTTCGATCCCCAGCCATGCATGCCGCGCAAGAACCAGCCCAGCGGCAACTGATGATTCAACACCTGCAGGCTGGCCCATGCGGAGCCGGCAGACGGCACATACACCAGCGCCAACAGGATGCCGGTGACGATCTGCAGCAACAGCAGCACAAAGCTCGCGCTGCCGAAGACGTACCACCAGCTTGCCGTCTTGCGGGGCACCGGATGTTCGACCGACTCCTTGACGAAGCCCTCGAGCTGGACCCGGCGCTCTAACCAATCGTAGGCTTGTTTGTACCAGGGCATGGCAGGATTCCTTTAACGAGTTTGGCCTCATTGGCGAGCGTCGGCATCTGCCCAGCATCGATCATCAGCTTGCCGCCGGCGACGCGATAGTCGTAGGTGAACAGCCCACGCTCTGGCGGCCCCGCGGCGCGCTCGCCATTCGAGTAATACACGCCACCGTGGCAGGGGCACATGAAGAGTTCTGACTGGGGAAACCACCGCACCGGGCAGCCCAGATGCGCGCAGTTCACTGCGAATACCGTGAAGGAGTTGCCGGTTTCACGTCGCACATAGCAGGCCACGTTTCCTGTGTCGCCATCCCATTCGTTCGTGTGTGGGTTACGATATGTGGCCAGCACTGTCTCGCCATCGTGATAGCCGCTCACCTCCCCCAGCACAATCCACGAGTTGTAGCGCCCCTTTCGGCGTATCGGTCCCAGCAGATAAGCAACCACCGGAGTCGCAATTGCGGCCGCCACCAGCGCGTTCACTGCCAGGCTGACCTTGAAGAGGAACGTGCGCCGCGAAACACCTGCTTCGCCATCGCGAGCCACCTTCTTGGCATGTTCCACCACGGATTCCTGGTTGGGTTCCGGCAAACCCGGCTCGGGACTCATCGCACTCCTCCACTCATCTTCGGCTGGTGTGCCGCTCCCTGATTGGCCTGCTGCCCCTGCGTTCTCTCCGGTGCAAGCGCCGGCTTTTGCGCCACGAGGAAGGCAATCACATCGCTGACATCCTGTGCGTTCATCGGCTTGCCTTTCATCTGAGCGCGCCAATCCGGCATGCCCAGGTCCGGACGCCCCACGATCACCGCGGTCCGCAGACCCTGCGGCGTCATCAGCGCGAGAAAATCCGGGTTGAGCACCGAGCCGGATTTGCCAATCTTCCCTCCCGCCGCTCCGTGACAGCGCGCGCAGTTGCTCGCGTATACCTGCTCGCCGGCCTTCACACTTCCCTTCCCATCATCCGCATACGGCGGCACACCCGCACCAGCCAGCGCATCTCCCGTCTTCCAGTCGGCGCGCATGCCCCGTACGATCGCGTCGACCTGTGCATCGGTCAGATCCCCGCCCGCACTCTTCGCGAATGCCGGCATCATCGACCCCGGCTCGCCCTGGGCCACCACGCGCCGCAGCATCGCGTCATCCACCAGCGACTGATACACCGGCGACGCCAGCGGAGTCGCCGGCCCGTACAGACCATCTCTGCCATGGCAGCCGGCGCAGTTCTGCGCGTAGAGCACATGCGACGACAGAATGCTCTCCGGACGCGGCACCTTTGGCCCCGGCGCTGGTTTTCCCGGAAGATTGCTGCAGCCGTTTGCCAACAGAACGCACGACAGCGCGAGCGTAAACATACCTGCTCTCATCGCTTGTCCCCGTCGTCCTGCCGTGGTCCCTCCGGACGCTCCACGCCCAGCCGCACCGAGAGCGGCACGCCCTGCAGACTTTTTAGACGCCCCTCACGCGCGACCACCCAACCAGCCACCAGCCCGTAGCCCACCTGACTGAGTGCAAACCAATACCAGTTGATGTGGTCATCAAAATACGGATTCAGCAGTCCAAGTATGGAGTGCAGCAGGCCGGTCCACAACGCAGGCGCAATCAATCCGCCCAGCATAATCGGATGACGCGGCAGGATCGGCAGCAACGCACCATAGAGTAGCCCCACCAGAAACGACGACGCGGTGTGGATCACGATCGCGATCAGAAACGCCGCAAGGTGAAATGTAGCCAGGTCGTGCTCCGATGGGGCATTCCAGCCTGCTACGCCCGCACCACCCAGCAGGTTCACCACGTACCAGATGCTATGGAAACGCACCACACCGTAAATCTCCGCCAACGCGATCATCACCGTACCGCCGGCGAAGCCACCCTTGATACCGGAAGATATCGGATAGGTCGCTACCGGCATCATGCCGCGACCCGATACGGCCTGCTCCGCCCGCATCACGTGCCGCCCCTCCCGCTCAATGGCGATCCGTTCAGCGCTTACTGGCAACATCTCGTGCGCCTCTTGCGGAAGTACCTGGCGGAACCATCCCACGGCGCCAGCAATCGCCATCACCACGCCCAGCGCGGAGATCATCATGTTAGTCACGAGGCCGGCAAACAGCAGCGTCAACCCCACCGCCATGATCAGCGGCCACTGTGTAGGCGCCGGCAGGTGGATCGCGTTCTCCGCGTGATCACCGGGTGCCGCAGAATGTTCGTGTTGTGCGTCCGCACTCATGCCTAGCGTCCAATCACATATACGACAGTGAAGACCACCACCCACACCGCATCCACGAAGTGCCAGTACAACGCGAGCACTTCCACCTTTTCGGTATGCTCCGGCTTCAGCGCACCGGTCAGCGCAAAGATCAGCACCGATGTCAGCATGATGAGCCCGGCGATGACGTGCGAGGCGTGCAGACCAACCAGCGAGTAGTACGTCGTCCCGAACAGGTTGGTACTGATCGTCAGACCATCCTGGGTGATCAGCTTGTGCCACTCCCGCGCCGTGCCTAGCAGAAAGATCGCGCCCAGCACGATCGTCAGCCCCCACCATGCACTGAAGGCCGCCATCGCCCGCTTCACCAGAGCACGCTCCGCCATCATGATGGTGGCGCTGCTCGAGAGCAGAAAGATGGTGTTCACGATGGGCAGCTCCAGCACCTGCCGCGGCTGCGGGCCATACGTGCTCTTGCCGATGTAATACACATAAGCCACCACGAAGATGACGAAGATTGCCGACTCAGCCAGGATGAGCGAGAACATGCCGACGCGCCCGCGCGACGGCAGTTGCCAGTCCGGGTCGACGGCGTGGCCGTGTCCTGCGTGAGTCATGGGAAGTGTGCTCATAACTGTGACATTCCGATGTGGTCTCTCATCCTTCTTCCAATGGCTCGTCCGGATCGTCCGGATGCTTCAGGTCCCAGAGCGGACGGCGGCTCGCGACCACCGGCTCGGTGGCAAAGTTATACGGCGGCGGCGGTGAGGTCGTGGACCACTCCAGCGTCCACGCGTCCCAGGGATCGGCGCCCGCCTCGCGTCCCTTCAGGCACGAGTACACAATATTGAAGACGAAAATCGCGATGGCGATCCCCTGCACCGCGCCGCCAATGCTGACAATCTGGTTCCAGCCGGTCCAGCCGCGATTGGCCTCATAGGTGTAAATCGATCGCGGCATGCCCAGGATGCCCGGAACGTGCATGACGTCGAAGGTCAAGTGAAAGCCCAGCAGGAAGAGCCAAAAGTGCCACTTGCCCAGCCGCTCATCCAGCATGCGTCCCGTCGCCTTGGGGAACCAGTAGTAGATGCCGGCGAAGATGGCGAACAGGATGCCGCCCACAATCACGTAGTGGAAGTGCGCGATCACAAAGTACGAATTGTGCAGCTGCCAGTTGAACGGCGCGACCGACAGCATGATGCCGGTCAACCCCGCGATAAGGAATTGCACCAGGAACGCGATCGCAAACAGCATGGGTACGCGATAGCGGATCTTGCCGCCCCACATGGTCGCGATCCAGTTGAATATCTTGATGCCGGTGGGAATGCCCACCAGCATGGTCGAGAGGGCGAAGAAGGCGTTCGAAATCGACGTCATCCCTATCGTGAAAAAGTGGTGCGCCCACACACCTAGGCTCACGAAGCCGATGCCAACAGACGCCGCCACCATCGCCGGATAACCGAAGATCGCCTTGCGCGAGAAGACCGGGATCACCTCGCTCATGATGCCGAAGGCCGGCAGCACCAGCACGTAGACCTCCGGATGGCCGAAAATCCAGAAGAAGTGCACCCACACCACCGCCGAGCCGCCTGCCTGAGTATCGAAGAAATGTCCACCCAGGTAACGGTCAATCAGCAACATCACCTGCGCCGCCGTGAGCGGACTCACCGCGATGATGACCAGGCCCGCGGTAACGACGTAGAGCCACACTAAGAGGGGCATGCGGAAGAGCGTCATACCCTTGCAGCGCATGCAGAACGCCGTGGCGAGGAAGTTGATCGCCGCACCGATTGACCCGAATCCCGAGACCAGAATCGATAGGGTCCAGTAATCGGTCGAGTGTCCGCGCGAGAAGGCTCGTGCGGTTAGCGGCGCGTAAGCGAACCAGCCCACATCCGGAGCATTGCCCGCGCCCTGCAACCCCACGCCACCGATGAAGCTGTAGTAGAGCAGCAGGCCGCCGAAGGCCGACATCCAGAAGCTGAATGCGTTCAGCCGCGGGAACGCCATATCGCGGACGCCCAGCATCAGCGGCATCAGGTAATTGCCGAAGCCGAAGACCAGCGGCATCGCCACGAAGAAGATCATCGTGGTGCCGTGCATGGTAAAGATTCGGTTGTAAACTTCCGGGCTGACGACGTGGTTGTCCGGGAAGAAGAGCTGCGCGCGGATCAGCAGCGCCTCGACGCCCGCCACCATCAGGAACCCCAGCGCGTACATCACGTACAGAAGGCCGAGCTTCTTGTGATCGACCGTCACCACCCAGCTATGCAGCTTCTCCAGCCACGTCCCTTCAAAGGCCTCGGGGCGCGTGGTCTCTGGGGTGCGCGTGCCGCCCAGGCCGCCCGGTATCGGTATGCTCCCTTCTGCCATCTGCGTCCTGCTCTCCTCAAACTGCGCTATTGCAACGTGTTCAGGTAGGCCGTGATCTCGCGCACCTGGTCTGGTGTCAGGTGCATCGAGGGCATCAGCGATTCCGGCTTGATCAGGTCCGGATCTGCAATCCAGCGCTCCAGGTTCTCCGTTGTATTCTCCGCCGCACCGGAGGCGATGCTCCTACGGCTCGCCAGGTGCGTCAAGTCCGGCCCGAATTGCCCGTGCGCGGAAGTTCCAGCAATCGTGTGGCAATTCACGCATGCCTGCGATTCAAATTGCTGGCGCCCCATGGAAACCGCTGCATTCTGCGTGCCCGGCTGCTGCTCCTGCTTCACCCACGCGGCAAACTGCTCCGGCGTATCTACGTACACGCGCAGCAACATCTTCGCGTGCTCCACGCCGCAGAACTGCGCGCACTGCCCCTCGTACATGCCCGCCGTGTGCGGATCCATCCACAGCTCGTTGATGCGGTTCGGCACCAGATCTGTCTTGCCTGCCAGCCGCGGTATCCAGAAGCTGTGAATCACATCCGCCGAAGTGAGCTTCAGAAATGTCGGCCGTGGCGTTTCCACACTGCTCACGGGAACGTGCAGCTCGTTTGCCGTCGTGATGTGCAGCGCAGGATAGCGGAACTCCCACCAGAACTGGTGCCCGATCACCGTCACTTCGAGTGCGGCTGCTGGCTTCGGTGCATCCTGGATGGCGAAGATCATGCGGGCCGTCGCCAGAAACAGCACAACCACAATCAGCACCGGAATGATGGTCCACGAGAGCTCGATCTGGTTGCTGCCAAAGACCTGCGGCGGCTCGCTGCCATCGTCGTCCGGCCGCTGCCGGAAGCGCACAGCCGCGTATGCGATGAGTCCGGCAACCACGATGAAAATTCCACCCGTGATCGCGAAGACGAACATCGATAAGCTGAAGATCGATTGTGACGGCGTCGATGCAGGCGAGAAGATGCTGGTCTTGCTGCTCAGCGCGAGTGCGGGTTGTGTTCCGGCCGCGGCCAGCACCACCGCTGCACTCAGCATGCGGCGCGGGCAAATGATCAAGCATTGCCTTGCACACGCACCCGATCGAGCCATACCTTCAGCATAACGCACTCTCGCCTCATGGCTACCTCCGATCTCACCAACGCATCGCGGCGCTCCACCCCATCGCATGCACACAACCGCGCGCGGTGGAGCATCGCGTTTCTGCTCGGGTTGGGTGTGCTCGTCAATTTTTTTGACCGCGTCAATTTGTCTGTTGCGCACGACGCAATGCGCAGCACATTTCACATCGATGAAGTCGCCTTCGGCTATCTTGCCGGCGCATACAACTGGACCTATGCCGTATGCCAGTTGCCCATCGGCGCGCTGCTGGATGCGGTAGGCGTCGCGACAGTGGGTCGCGTCGGCTCACTGCTCTGGGGCGTAGCCACACTGGCCGCTGCGGTCTCGCCCACCTACGGAACGCTCTTCGCGTCGCGCATGCTGCTCGGGATCGGCGAGTCGCCGATCTTCCCTGCTAACGCCAAGGCCATCGGCCTCTGGTTTCCGCCGGAAGAGCGCGGCCTCCCCACGGCGATGTTCGACGCTGCCGCAAAGCTCTCCACCGCCATCGGCGTCCCCCTCATCGGCATACTGTTGCTGCACGTCGGCTGGCGGCTCGCCTTTGCTGCCACTGCGTTTGCCAGCCTGCTCTATTTCGGGCTTTTCTACTTTGTCTACCGCGACCCGCCGCCCGGCCAGCAGCATGGAGACACCCCCCGGGCTCATCATTTTCCCGTGCCCTTTACCTATCTCCTGCGCCAGCGCAAGGTCTACGGCCTCTTCATCGGCTATGGTGCGTACAACTACGTCTTTTACCTCCTGCTCACCTGGCTGCCCACGTATCTCGCCGTCACCCTTCACATCAACCTGATGCACTCCTTCCTCTATACCGGTGTGCCCTGGCTCATCGCCACCGCCACGGACCTCATCGCTGGCGGCTGGCTGGTGGACGCGCTCATGCGCCGCGGCCTTTCGTCCACCATCGTGCGCCAGACCATCCTCATCGCCGGCATGCTGCTGGGGATGGGGCTGCTGGGGGCCGTGCACTCCACCACGCCGGGCGCAGCGCTCTTCTGGATCAGCGTCTCCATCGGTGGACTGGCGGCAGCCGCCCCGGTCAGTTGGTCGCTGCCCGCGCTGATCGCACCACCCGGAGCGGTGGGCCGCGTCGCCGGCATGATGAATCTCGCCAGCCAGATCTCCGCCATCGCCGCGCCGGTCATCACCGGCTATCTCTACGGCCACACCCACTCCTTCGCCATTGCCTTCAGCGTCCCCGTCATCTACCTGCTCGCCGGCATCACCGGCTACATCTTCCTGCTGGGCCGCATCGAGCCCATCCCCGCCCCCGCCCTGCCGTGATCTGCCCGCGCCTCGCGGCTGTATCCTTGTCCCCAAGTCCATGCCTTCGCCAGTTCTCGGTTCTTCAGCTCGATGACGCATCGACGCCTCAACGTTTTGGCCCTGCACGTGCTGGCCGCGCTGCTAGCCATACTTTCGCTGGCCTCCGGCGCGCTACCCCTCCGCGCGCTCGATCCTGCACAATCTCTGCGTCAATATGGCCAGCAGCTCTGGCAGACCGACAACGGGCTGCCCCAGAGCACTGTCCACGCCATTCGCCAGACCCGCGACGGCTATCTCTGGCTGGCCACCGACGGCGGCCTTGTTCGCTTCGATGGCATCGACTTCACCCTCTTCGACCGGCGCTCCACCCCTGAGATGCGCAGCAATCTCATCAGCGCGCTCACGGAGACGTCCGATGGCACCCTTTGGGCCGCCACCGCCGACGGCCTGCTGCGCCGCAATCAAGGCTCTCTGCAGATGCTCGGCTCACCCAATGGATTGCCCTCCGGTCCCATCGCAGGCGTGATCCCTGGCGGCAACTCCAACCTATGGGTGCTTACACCAGAGAGCGTCGCCTTCGGAGCTGGAAGCCGCTTCGCCCCCGTGCACGGTTTGAACGCCCCCCTCACCGGCCGCGATGGCACCCCCATAGCCGCTGGCGCGCCGGACGGCACGCTCTGGCTGGCCACCGCGCACAACGTGGTTCAGTTGCGCGGGGGCCGCGTCATAACCACCTTTCCCGGCTCCGCCGACCTGCTCACCCTCGCGCATGACGGCTCGCCCTGGATCACTCGCGGAAATGCCCTCTTCCATTTCCAGCAGGGCGCTCTCATGCCTGTCCCCGTCGACGCGGACGACGCGGCGAAAGCGGACACTGGCGCCTCACATCCGCAGAGCACCCGCGGTGGCATTACAGACAATTCCATCCGGGCCCTCTGCGCGGGCAGCAGCGGCAGTCTCTATGTCGCCACCGCCAGCGGGCTCGGCATTCTCTCCGCAAGCGGGGCAGCCATCTGGAAAACCACGGCCGATGGCCTACCTGCCAGCCGCATCCTCCGTCTCTTCGAGGATCGCCAGGGCGCCCTCTGGATCAGCACCGAGGACACCGTCGCGCGCTACGCCGAAGGCCGTTTCGAAACCCTGCGCGCCCGCAGCGGCGCGGCTGGCATCGAGGCCTTCTACGAGGATCGCGAGGGCAACTTGTGGCTCGGCACAGACGCTGCCGGGCTGCTGGAATTGCGTGAGCAGCGCTTCACCACCCTCACCACCGCCGACGGCCTGCCTGGCGACGCAATCCGCACCATCCTCGCCAACAAAGATGGCATATGGGCTGGCACCGACGGCAGCGGCCTCGCGCACCTCCATGGATTGGGCTCCGCCTGGCAGACGCTGACCACGCAACAGGGCCTCTCCAGCAACACCATCCTCTCGCTCGCAGCCGAACGCGACGGCTCGCTCGCCGTCGGCACGCCCGATGGACTTAGCCGTCTCACGAACGGCCGGGCCACGCCCGCACCCCACAGCGACGCCCAGCCCGACGACTTCGTCCGCTCCCTGCTCTACGAGCCTGCGGATGACTCCCTGTGGATCGGTACCCGCCGCGGCCTCGTCCATCAGACAACCGGTGGCCTCACGTTCTGGAACCGCAGCACAGGCCTGGGCAGCGATCTCGTCGGCGCCCTCGCGCTCGACCGCGCTCACCCCGCCGCATTGTGGATCGGTACCCGTGGCGGTCTTAGCCATCTCGAGAACGGCCGCATCACTACGTTCACCACGCGCGAAGGCCTCTCCTCCGACGTCATCACCGCGCTCTATCAGGACCCATCCGGCCTTCTTTGGATCGGCACCAACGGCGGCGGTCTCAATCTCCTGCGCGACGGCCACATCACCGCCTTCCCCTCCGCCGCCACCGGCTTGCCGGAAGTTATCCACGACATTGTCGAAGACGGGCGCGGCAACCTCTGGCTCGGCGCCGCCACCGGCATATACCGAGTCTCTCGCCAGCAGCTCGAGGCTTTCGCCAGCCATACGGTCATCCACCTCGACGCCTCCGCATACGGAGTCGCGGACGGCATGCGCATCAACGAGTGCTCCTCCGGCCATCCCGCCGCAATCCGCACACCGGATGGCACGCTCTGGTTCGCCACCCTGCGCGGCGTCAGCGTCACCAACCCGGAGCATCAGCAGGAAAATCGCCTGCCGCCCCCGGTCGTCATCGAAAACGTAACTATCGACGATCAACCCGCCCCGTCCATTGCGAGCATCACCGTCGGCCCCAGTCACACCCGTCTATCGCTCCACTATGCCGGCCTCAGCTTCGTCGCACCGGCACGTGTGCGCTATCGGTATCGCCTGGATGGCTTCGATCCCAAATCGATCGATGCCGGCGCGCGCCGCGTCGCTTATTACACCAACATCCCGCCCGGACACTACACCTTCCACGTGCTCGCTGCCAACAACGACGGTGTCTGGAACGACACTGGCGCCACGCTCGAAATCCGCGTGCTGCCGCACCTCTGGCAGAGCTGGTGGTTCCGCACTCTGCTCGGGTTCATTGTGCTGCTGATCGGCTATCAGATCTATCGCATGCGCGTCCGCAATGTGGAGCTGCGCTTCAACGCCGTGCTCGCCGAACGCACCCGCATCGCGCGCGAGATCCACGACACGCTTGCGCAGGACATAGTCGGCATCAGCGTGCAGCTTGAGCTGGTGTCGCGCCTGCTCGGCTCCTCCATCGATGCGGCCCGCACACAGCTCGACACGGCCCGTAACCTCGTCAAGAGCAGCCTAGCCGAAGCGCGCAGCTCCATCTGGAACCTTCGCTCCGCCACCGCCGGCGCGGACGATCTGCCCGCGCGCATTAACCGCGCTGTCACCCAGGCCGCCGCAAACGGTCCGGCAAAGCTGCGCTTCCAGGTCCGCGGCACCTATCGCGCCGCACCTCCTGCCGTCGAAGACCAGCTTCTCCGCGTCTCGCAGGAGGCCGTAAACAACACCGTGCATCACTCAGGCGCTTCCATGATCGACGTCACGCTGGGTTACGACACCCGCGCAGTCGAACTTTCGGTTGATGACGATGGTCGCGGTTTCACATATGATCCGGCTGGCTTCGTTCAGGGCGGACACTTTGGCTTGCAGGGTATGCGGGAGCGCGCAGTAGAGATCGCCGGCGTCCTCCGCATCGACACCCAGCCCGCGAAGGGTACGCGCATTTCCCTGCGCGTCGATATACCATGAGGACGCTTAAGGTAATGCCTGTGACCGCATCCGCTGACTCCGCTACCAAACCCGTGCGCCTGCTCGTCGTCGACGATCACCACATCGTTCGCCAGGGCCTGGTTGCCCTGCTCGCCACTGTCCCTGAGATGCAAGTCGTGGCCGAAGCCTCCGATGGCCAGCAGGCCGTGGCGCTCTATCGCCAGCATCATCCGGACGTCACCCTGATGGACCTGCGCATGAATACGATGAACGGCGTCGAGACCACCCGCGCCATCCGCGCCGAGTTTCCCAACGCCCGCATCATCGTGCTCACCACCTTTGATGGCGACGAGGACATCTATCGCGCACTGCAAGCCGGCGCCCGCGGCTATCTGCTCAAAGGAATGGACACCGAGGAGCTGCTAGCGGCGATTCGTACTGTCCACAGTGGCAAATCCCGCATCCCGGCGCCAGTCGCGGAACGGCTGGCCGAGCGCATGAATACCCCCTCGCTCACCGATCGCGAGACTGAAGTCCTGCGCCTCATCGTTGGCGGCAATAGCAATAAGGAGATCGCCGCGGCCCTCTTCATCTCCGAGGCCACGGTGAAGACCCATATCAACAGCTTGCTCAGCAAACTCGGCGTCAGCGATCGCACGCAGGCTGCCACCACCGCATTGCAGCGAGGCATCGTCCACTTTGACTAAATCCAGCGCACGCCGCCGTTTCCTTCACCTCGCCTTCGGCTCCATCCTGGCCCTGTCGCTCGTGCCCGCTGCACTGCATGCGCAGGCCGCCGAAGGATGGCGTGCCGCCCCACCGGACGAACTCAAATCCGTCATCCCGGCGCGAGCGCCCGTAATCTCCGAGCGCATCGAGACTGAGTTCCGCACCGCCTCCGGCATCACGGACGGCAGCGGCCACTTTATTGCCGGCGTTGTCATGATCACCGCCGGTTACTCCGCCGAGGGCAAATATTCTCACTACTTCCTGGTGCAGGCGCCCATACGCGTCGGCACCATCGATCTCACGCCCGGCGACTACGTGTTCGGATGGACCCGCTCCCAGGACGCGCTAAACGTCAGCTTCTATCAGGCCGCCACCGGCAAAGAAGTGGGCCAGGTCGACGCCGTGCGCAACCCCACCATCGCGCGCGTAGAAAGCTTCCGCATCTGGCCGCCCCACGGCACAGGCAGCGAGCCCCACTCCGTCATCCAGATCGGCAGATTTTCCTTCCCGTATTCGCTCGCGAAGTAGAGCGGATTTGGCAATGCTGATCTGCGCGAACCAGCTCGCGAGTCAGCGCGTTCATTTCTTCCAGCCCGTCATCGCTTCCGCCTTCACCAGCTTGCCGCCCTCGGCCAGCACGTAGAGCTTGTTCGCCGCCAGGCTCTTCCACGTATCCACCTGGCCCGAGGGCCAGCGGATCTCGACGGACTCGACCATTTCCGCCTTGTCCAGTCCGAAGTGCAGCCGCAGATCGTTCTGCGAGTAGTAGCTACCGCCGCTCCGCACCTCATCCACCTGCACCAGAGGCTTCGCCGCCGCCGGATCGGTCTTCGCCGTCACCGTCACCCGAGCGCCGATGCCGGTGCGGTTCGACTTCACCCCAACCGCCTTGACCTTGATCCAGTTGCGCTTCACCGCTGCGTCGCAACGTAACAGCTGAGGATACGTGTTCACGCAATTCACCACGATGTCCACGTCGCCATCGTTGTCGTAGTCGCCGAACGCGCATCCCCGCGCCGCGACCGCTGTCATAATACCGGGACCGGCCTTGGCACTTACGTCCTCAAACCGGCCATTGCGCAGGTTGCGATAGAGATACTTGTGCTCCGCATACGGCGCCTCGGTCTTCGACCCGCTCACCTCGGGATACACATGGCCGTTTGACATGAACAGATCGAGCCAGCCATCGTTGTCCATGTCGAAGAACCCCACGCCCCACCCCAGATAGCGCGTGTTAATGCCCAGTCCTGACATATACGTGTGGTCCTCGAAAGTGCCGTCGCCCAGGTTGGTGTAAAGCGAATCTGTATCACCGGCAAAGTTCGTCTTCACCACATCCAGATTGCCGTCGCGATCGTAATCACCGACCGAGACGCCCATGCCCGCCTGCGGCTTGCCATCCGGCGAGAAGGCCGCGCCGGACTCGATGGCCACATCCTTGAAGGTGCCGTCCTTCTGGTTCTGATAAAGCGTCGCAGCGGTCGAATCGTTCGCCACATAAATGTCCGGCCAGCCGTCATTGTCCAGATCGGCCACGGCTACACTCAACGCGTAGTTGCCGATGGTGTTCCACATGCCCGCCTTCTGCGAGACATCCGTAAACGTTCCATCGCCATTGTTGTGATACAGGATGTTTTTGCCGCCTGGCAGCCCGGGAGGTCCGCACGCCACCAGTATCCCCTTGTACGTGCACGGGCCCGACTCCGGCAGCGGCGCAGTTTTCAGATCGAGATCGATGTAGTTGGCGACGAATAAATCCAGGTGCCCGTCGCGGTCGTAGTCGAGAAAGGCGCAGCCGGAGTTCCATCGCGTCTTCGATTGCGTCAGCCCGGCCTTTATCGTCATGTCGGTGAAGGTGCCGTTTCCGTTGTTATGGAAGAGCGCGCACTGCCCGTAGTAGCTGACGAAGAGGTCATCGTACCCATCGTTGTCGTAGTCGCCCACGCAGCAGCCCTGACCCCAGCCGCTGCGCCCCAGACCGGACTTCGACGTCACATCGGTGAACGTTCCGTCGCGATTGTTCTTGAACAGGTGACACGTCGGCTCGTCGCCCTTGGGGAATCCTTCCAGCCGCCAGCCGTTCACCAGAAAGATGTCGATCCATCCATCCGCGTCGTAGTCGTAAAAGGCCAGGCCACAGCCCGTCGTCTCCAGTAGATACTTATTCTTCCCCACGCCGCCGAAGATCGTCTCCGCATTCAGCCCGCTCTGCTTCGCGACGTCGACGAAACTCACGTTCAGCGGCGTACCGGCAATCGCGGATGCCGGACCGGGCGGCGGCGCCACCGGCTTCGTCTCGTAATTATGCTGCGCGGCGGGCGCCTGCTGCGCCTCCGCGCGAGCCCAGGGTGGAACCGCCATTGCTAAAACATCGGCAAAGGGAAGCACCAGTGCAGTCCGGCTCAGCGAGCCAAGCACACGTCGGCGGGTCCAGCTCAAATCGAGCACCTCCTCAAATTTTTTCGCGTGGAAGAGCGCTGCCAGTATAAAGACAGCATTCGCTCCCCCGCCTCCATCATTGGGCTGGCTTTCCGAGCGCGGCAGCCTTCTCGCGCTCCGCAGTTGCCTCGGCCATGCGCCCCTGCCGCGCCAGTGCTGTCGCAAGTCCGGTATGGGCATCCGCATAGCTCGGGTCGCTGGTCACCGCTTCCTGATAGCGATCAATCGCGTCCGCCACCTGCCCCTTCGCCAGCAGCATGTTGCCAGTGTTGGTCGCAAAGGTCGCGCGCTGCCGGTTCACCGCGACCCGCGTCAGCTCCGCTGCCTGCTTGCGCTCCGCCGCAGCCTCTGCCTTCTGCCCCTGATCGGCCAGCACGCCGGCCAGCGTGATGTGCGGCCCCGGCTGGTTCGGCAGCATCGCAATGGCATGCCGCACCGCATCCGCTGCCTCCGGCAGCTTGTTGTCCTGCTTGTACAGGCTGCCCAGCACCGCCCACGCATCGCCGTTCTGCGGGCGCAACTCAAGCGTATGGCGCAGTTGTCCTTCCGCGTCGCTGAAGCGCCCCGCCTGCATGTAAAGAATGCCCAACGTATACGCCGGATCGGGCGAGTCCGGGTCCAGCCGCGCCGCCAGCTCCAGCTCCGGTATCGCGCGCGCCGTATCATCCTTCAGCTTGTAAGCCAGCCCCAGGTTGTAGTGCAGTTGCTGGCTATCGCTATCCAGCTTCAGTCCGACCTGGAACTCCCGAATCGCATCGTCGATGTCGCTCTGCTGCAGGTACGCCACACCGAAATCCTCATGCACCACCGGATCGTCGGGCGTGAGGGCAGCCGCGCGCGTGTAGAGCGGAATGGCTTCCTTCGCGCTTCCCTGCTGCACCAGCGCCAGGGCGTAATTGGTCAGCGCGGAGGCATTTTTCGGATCGGCATCCACCACACGGGCGAACAGTGGAATGGCCTCGCGCTCGCGTCCAAGACCTTGCAGCGCCATTGCCGCCTGATAGGCAGCAGCGGAGTTCCCCGGCGCCAGCCGCATCGTTTCCTGCGCCAGCGGAAGCGCTTTGTCGTAGCTTCCCTGCGCGGTATAGGAGAGCGCCAGCTCGTTCAGCACTGCCACATTATGCGGCTGTTCTGCGTGGGCCGCTTCGAGCGTCGCCGCCGCCTCCGCGGGCTGGTTCAATTGCATCAAGACTGTAGCCAGGTGCAGCCGTGCGCCAGCCATCTTCGGATCGAGTGCCACCGCCCGCGCAAACTCCGTCTGCGCCGCTGTCCATTGCTGCTCCTGCGCTAGCAGTGAGCCCAACGCATCATGCAGTGCCGCGTTCTCCGGAGCCGCCGCCACCGCTGTACGCAAGCGCTCGAGCGCGACGGGACGTTGCCCCGTTTGCGTCAACGCCTGCGCATAAGCAATCTCGACCTCGGCCGGCAACTCCGCATTCCGCGCCGTCAGTGGCTTGAACAGGTCCAGCGCCTCAGCCGATCGTCCCGCGCGCACCTCGGCTAGCGCGAGATTCATCTTCATGTTTGGATCGTCCGGCTTCAAGGCAAGCCCGCGCTTCAGTTCAACCGCGGCCTCTTCAGGCCGTCCCAGATTCAGCAGCACCGAACCCAGCGCCGCATGGCCCTCTGGAATGCGCGGTTCCAACCGTACGACTTCTGCAAAGGAGTGCCTTGCCTTTTCCAGATCGCCGGCGGTAGCCGCCGCATATCCAGCTTCGAAATCAGCACTCGCCTGCTTCGCCATCGCAGCCGCGCGGTCAGCATTCGGAACCTGGGTCCAGGCAGCCGCGCTACACAACATGCAAAGGCCGCTCCCCAAGACCCCGGCAAGCGCGGGGCGTCTTCTGATACGTCTCCTCATGGCTTCGAAAGCTTTGGCGCGGTCGCCGCCTGCAGCTCAACTGCCTTCGCCGTCTCCCGCTCGGCATCGTCCGTCCGGCCCGCCGCTCGGTACGCCTGCCCCAGCAGGCTGTGCGTCATGAAGTTGTTGGGGTCCATATTTCGCGCGCGCTCCAGGTACATGGTGGCCATCGCGGCGTTCCGCTGTTTCAGCAGCACCTTGCCCAGCAGGATGTACGGGCCCGTCGAGGCCGGTTCCAGCAGAACCGCGCGGTTCAGCGCCTGCTGCGCCTTGTCGTACTCGCCCGCGCGCAGATAAGCATCGCCCAGCCGGTCATACAGGCCTCCGTAGAGCGGATTGACGGCGCGCTCCTGCTCGAACTCCGCGATCGCATCCGTCTGCCGCGATTGCGCCAGCGCGATCTCCCCCAGCAGCTCGTGGACCAGCGGCATCTTCGGCGAGAGCGCCAGTGCCTTCTCGGCCGCTGCAACGGCAGACGGCAGATACTCCCTCCGGAACAGCAGCCGCGCCGATAGCAGATGCGCCTCCGCGCCGTCCGGTGGGAAGCCATACTGCGCCGCGAACGCCCGTCGCGCATCCTCAAAGCGTCGCGTGTCCATGTAGCAAAGCCCCAGGACATAATTGCCGTCGACATTCGCTCCGGTTGTGCTCGTCGCCTTCTGCGCGCGCGAGCGCTCCAGGAGCGGAATCGCATCCGCCGGCCGCCCCATCCGAAACAATGTCACGCCCTGCATCTGCGCCGCTTCAATGTCGGCCGCATCCTGCGCCGCAGCACGCGCGAATGCGGCTGCGGCCTCGTCCAGCTCGTTCTGCTGGTAGAGCGCCAAGCCGCGCAGTTTTTCGACGCCGGCGGGTTCGGGTGTCTGGGCAACCAGTGGATCGAGCGCGCGCAGCGCCTCCGCCGCGCGGCCCTCCTGAATCAGCTTCTGCACCGTCGCGGTGCTCACCTGCGGAGACGCCGCAGATGCGGCTGGTGCAGGCGCCGGTGGGAGCGCCGGGGTCGCCGTCGTCGTCTGCGCCGAGGAGGATATCGCCCCCAGCGAAGCCGCCAGCAGCAGGACGCAGCATCCGCTCAGGCAATCAGTACAGAACTTCATGC
>JAUTWX010000180.1 GCA_030838385.1 Acidobacteriaceae bacterium | reverse complement strand
GGAAGATTGTCAGGCATCCGGTGTTGTCTAGCGTTCGTCGTCGATGCGGCGGGATTCTTCGATGCGATGCCACGCGTCAAAGCGCCGTGCAACGACGAAGAAGGCAATGAAGAGGCCGATGGCGGGAACGGCCAGGATGGGGATCGCGCGGCGGAGGCCGGCACGGATTTGCGGAACGGAACCGGCGGTGGTGTCGCGGCACATGCTGCAGCCTTGCGCGTGGGCGGCGGCCGCGCTGCACAACAACACCATCATGAAGCAGATGCGGATGAAGTGAGAGAGGCGCATGTGCGCCTACTGGAAGAAGACGAGCAGGCTGAAGAGGAAGACCCAGAAGATCCCCATCGAGTGCCAGTACCACGCGGTGCAGTCGACGAAGATCTGACGCAGTTCCATGCGGTGCAGCAGGGAGAGGGCGGCGAGCGCGGCGAAGAGGGCCAGAACGCCGAGCACCAGGTGAGCGCCGTGCGCTCCGGTGATGAGGTAGAAGAAGTGGCTGCTGGGGTTGGAGGCGAAGAAGAAGCCTTGCGACGCCAGGTCTTTCCATGCCATCCACTGACCGATGAGAAAAGCCACGCCGAGAGCGGCGGTGGCGGCGAGCCAGGGGGCGGCGCGACGGGCGGCGGGGCGTCCCATGCCGAGCCACTCTTCCATCACATCGAGTTCATGGAAGAGCTGGCGGCGGGCCATCTCCATGGTGACGCTGGAGAGGAGGAGCAGCGCGGTATTGATGTAGAGGATGGGCGGGATGGCGAGCTTGTGCCAGTCCAGGATGTAGGCGCCGTGGCCGTCGAAGTGGCCGGAGGACTGGCGGAAGAAGAAGGCGGTGACCAGGGCCATGAAGAACATGAGGTCGCCGGCGAGGGCGGAGAAGATGCCCATGCGGTAGCGGGTAAGCAGAGCGCGCGGGCCGCGGCCGTGGCGGTGGTCCCAGTTTTCGTCGCCACCACCGCCGCCGGTGGGACGGCGGTCTACCGGCGGGCGCCCGCCAAATCCCGGGTCTTTGCGTTCACGCTCAGTGTCGACTACGGACCTGGTGAAGGTGGCAGGCATGGTCGCGACTCCATACGAACATATCAGCTTACTCCTGTTGGGATGCTGTCTCCCACTGTGGAGTGAAGTCGACTTCGGTCGTGCCGGAATGGTACTCGTAAGGGCCGCGCTCGACGCGGATGGAGAGCGGGGCAGGCTGCCACTCGAGCGTGGTGGCTTGCCAGGGATTGTCGCCGGCGGGAGCGCCATGGCGAGCGCTCCAGACGATGTTGATCAGAAACAAAAGCTGTGCGGCGCCGAGGACAAAGGCGGCCCAGGTGACGCCCCGCTCCATGGGCAGCAGCGAGACGAGCGAGGATGTGCTGCCGGTCACCTGTGCATAATGTCGGGGGCGGCCGGCTAGGCCCTCGAGATGCATGGGAAAGAAAGTGCCATACGCGGCGACGAGCGAGAGCCAGAAGTGCCAGCGGCCGAGGCGTTCGCTCATCAGGCGGCCGGTCATGAGCGGGAACCAGTAGTAGATGCCGGCGAAGATGGAAAAGGCGCCGGCCATGGCCATGATGAGGTGGAAGTGCGCGACCACGAAGAAGGTGTTGTGGAGGTACTGGTCGAGAGCGGGCAGGGCGAGGATGGGGCCGGTGACGCCGCCAGCGATGAAGAGTGAGAGGAAGCCGAGCGCGAAGAGCATCGGGGTAGTGCGCCGCAGGCCGCCGCCCCAGAGCGTGCCGAGCCAACTGAAGACTTCGGCGGTGCTGGGGATTGCGATGGCCATGGTGGTGAGCGCGAAGGCGCTGCCGGCGTAGGGGTTCATGCCGCTGACGAACATGTGGTGGCCCCAGACGAGGAAGCCGAGCAGGCCAATGAGCACGGTGGCGGCGGTCATCATGCGATAACCGACGATGGGGCGGCGGCTGAAGTTGGCGATGAGGCCCGAGACCAGGCCCATGCCGCGGAGGAGGGCGAAATAGACCTCCGGGTGGCCGAAGAACCAGAAGAGATGCAGCCAGAGCAGCGGTGAGCCATCGCCATGGCCGACGACCTGGCCGCTGATCCAGTCGCCCTGCGGGATGAAGAACCCGGTGCCGAGGTGGCGATCGCAGAAAAGAAGCACCAGCGCCGCGAAGAGCACGGTGAAGGCGAGCAGGATGAGGATCGACGAGACCAGCCACGACCACACGGTGAGTGGCATGCGGCCGAGCGTCATGCCGCGGGCGCGCTCGGTGAGAACGGTGACGAGCACGTTGACGGCGCTGAACCAGGAGCCGATGCAGAAGAGGCCGATGCTGAGGAGCCAGCAATCCATGCCGCCGCCCTGGCCGGGTCCGGCGGACGCGACGGCGCTGTAGGGCGGATAACTGGTCCAGCCGGAGATGGGACCGCCGGCGGGCAGCAGGAATGCGGAGAGCAGAACGGTGAGGGCGGCGGCGACGATCCAGAAGCCGAGCGCGTTCAACCATGGCATGGCCATACGGCGCGCGCCGATCTGGGATGCGAGAACGAGACTGGCGAAGCCGCTTTGCGGCGCGGTGGTCAGGACGAAGAAGACCATGAGGGTGCCATGCATGGTGACGAGCGAGAGGTATTCCTCGGGCAGCATCGGACCGTGCAGGGGCCAATGGATCCCGGGCCATGCAAGCTGGGTTCGCATGGCGAGCGAGAGTAGCGTGCCGGCGGCGACGGCGACCAGCGATAGCAGCAGATAACGGATACCAATTGCGCGGTCATCTGTCGTGAAGATGCGACGGAGCAGCGATGGGCGGGTGCGGCCGGCGGCGCTGCTGTTGCTCATGACATGGCCTTCTTCGTCCGCGAGGCTAGCCATGCGTCATATGCAGATTGCGAGAGGACACGCGTGTGCGCCTGCATGCGCGCGTGGCCCGATCCGCAGACCTGCGAGCAGAGGATGGGATACGTGCCCTCGCGAATGGGCGTGAAGTGAACGTGCAAGGTCGCGCCGGGCACAGCGTTCTGCTTCAGCCGCATTTCGGGTACGAAGAAGCCGTGGATGACGTCGAGCGAGCGCAATTGCAGATCGACCTCGCGATTGACGGGCAGCACCAGTTCGCTGGCGACGATGTCGTCTTTGCCATGCCGATCGGCTGGGTCGAGGCCGATGGGGTTACCGAGGGCGGCGTTTACGAGCTGGGGACGACTCTGACCGTAGGCGGCATCGGCGCCGGGATAGTGAAAGTACCACTGGAACTGTTGGCCAACCACCTCGACGTGCAGAGCGGTGGGGGCTGCGCCTTCAAATCGCTCACGGGCCCAGAGGTGCTCTGCGGTGACGGCCATTGCAATGTAGACGGCGACAAGAACTCCGAGAGGGATGAGCTCGACTCGCCAGGTTGAAGGTGCAGAGGGCGGGCGGCGTTGGCGCAGAAAGAGCCAGACGAGAAGAATGTTTGCGAGCAGGAAGCATGCTGCCATCGCAGCGACGTCCCAGCGCATCAGCCGATCGACAGCGACACCGTGCGCCGCGGCGTTGGGCGGCATCCACCAGTCGCGCAGCCCGATTGCGAAGAAAGCACCGCCGCGCAGCATTGTGGGTCAGCTTTTCCGATGCGGTCGATGTGTCGAAGGGGGTGCCGAGTGGGGCGCCGTGTCCTTGGCCTCACGCACCATGTCGACGAAGTAGCGATGGACGCGGCGGTCGGTGGAGAGCTCAGGGTGAAAGGTGGCGGCGAGCAAATGGCCCTGACGAACGAGGACAGGGAAGCCGTCGCGCTCGGCGAGGACAGAGACATCTTTGCCGACCTGCTGGATGCGCGGCGCGCGGATGTAGACGGTTTCGAGCGGGCCGGTGTCGAAGTTCGGGCCGAGCTTGATCGGCGTTTCTTCGATGGAACTGTCGATCTGGCGGCCATAGGCGTTGCGCTCGACCGTGGCGTCGAGGACGCCGAGACTGGGCTGCGGCGGATGCAGGACTTTGTCCGCGAGGAGAATGCAACCGGCACAGGTACCGAAAGTGGGGGTGGCGGCGACGAAGGCGCGGAGCGATTCGAGGAAGCCGTCGCGCTCCAGGAACTTGAGAAAGGTAGTGGATTCGCCGCCGGGAATGATGAGGCCGTCAATCTCAGTGAGCTGATCGGGCTTGCGAACGAGCACCGGTTCAGCACCGGCTTCCTTAAGGGCACTCGCGTGCGCATCGTAGTCGCCCTGGATGGCAAGGACGCCGATGCGTGGCTTTGCTGAGGCGTCTGACGATTTCTGTTCTGGCA
Source organism: Acidobacteriaceae bacterium (assembly GCA_030838385.1). GTDB lineage: Bacteria > Acidobacteriota > Terriglobia > Terriglobales > Acidobacteriaceae > KBS-83. The sequence goes on along the minus strand of JAUTWX010000180.1, from coordinate 3,179 downwards.
AAATCGCGGTCTTTCCCTGAACTCTTAACAGCAGCGTCGCGCCGAGGACTGGCGGCTACCAGCCGCGTGTCTGCAGGAGCTGGCTCTCCTCCAGAGTAGCCACGGCGAGGCCCTTCATCGTACCGGTGACCTGTTCGCTGGCTTCGGCCAGAGTTTTTGGGTCGTTGAAATGTGTGGTCGCGATGACGATGGCCTTGGCTCGGGACTCAGCTTCGGCGCGCTCCTCCGGGTTGTTTAGCTGGCCCTTCGCATCGACCTCGACATCCAGCGGTGTAGCGCGCTCTTTCATGAAGATGCCCGATCCGACGAAGACCGACTCTGCGCCGAGCTGCATCATGAGAGCGGCGTCGGCGGGAGTGGCGATGCCGCCGGCAGAGAAGTTGGGAACGGGCAGCTTGCCGGACTTCGCCACCATGCGGACCAGCTCGTAGGGCGCGCGATGCTCTTTGGCCGCCGCATACAGCTCCTGCTCGCTGAGCACGGTGAGCGCCTTCATCTCCTGCACGATCTGACGCATGTGTTTGACGGCGTGCACCACGTCGCCGGTGCCGGCCTCGCCCTTGGTGCGGATCATGGCCGCACCTTCCGCGATGCGACGCAGCGCCTCGCCGAGGTCGCGGGCGCCGCAGACGAAGGGGGTCTTGAAGGCGTGCTTGTCGATGTGGTGGGCTTCGTCGGCAGGAGTGAGGACTTCGGACTCGTCAATGAAGTCGACGCCGAGCTCTTGAAGTATCTGTGCTTCGGCAAAGTGTCCAATGCGGGCCTTGGCCATGACGGGAATGGAGACCGCGGCGATGATCTGCTTGATGAGCTTGGGGTTGGCCATGCGGGCCACGCCGCCTTCGGCGCGAATCATCGCGGGCACGCGCTCCAGGGCCATGACGGCAACGGCGCCGGACTGCTCGGCGATTTTGGCCTGTTCGACGTTCATCACGTCCATGATGACGCCGCCCTTCAGCATCTCGGCGAGTCCGACTTTTAGACGGAGGCCGTGTTCGCTGCTCTGTGGCTTGTGGCCGTTGTGCTCTTTCATTTGCGTAACCCCTTGCTTTTAGGCGGTTCGTGAATGCCGCCGACACTCCAGTTTAACAGTTCGAGGTGACCGAGCTTGCGCGCCGGGACGAGCCTACAAGGGCCGCCCTCTAGCCTCAGCCTTCAGCGCGAGTCATTCAGGTTGCTGGCCTTCCTTGCCTCTGCCTGCTGCACTGCGGCGGAGCAGCGCTGCGGCGGTGACCTCGACGAAGATGCCGGTGGCAGAGGCGAGCACGGTGCCGCTTGCATCCCGAATCTCGGCAGAGCATTGGTGCTTTCGGCCGCTCGCGCTAGCGGCGTCCTTTTCGGACCAGCCTTCGATGACCAGATCGGACTCGAGCGGGACAGGACGGCGATAGTCGATGGACATGTGGCGTGTCATGGCGACGATGTTGCAGCGCCGGTTGGCCTTGCTCATCGCTTCGTCGAGCAGGGTGGCGATGATGCCGCCGTGTGCATGGCCGGGTGGTCCCTGGAATTGCGCGGCGAGACGCAGGCGGCAGAGGACGCGATTTTCGGCATCGACAAAGAATTTCAAATGGAGACCGGCGTCATTGTCGTCGCCACAGCCGAAGCAGGCATTCTGCGTGCCATGCGCCAAAGGGATTTCGCGTGTGGTGGGGCCGTCACTCATGCTGTTCATTCCACTCTTGTAGCAGGAGAGGTGCTGGGCTGCTGCGCTATACTCGCATCCAGATATGGCGGTAGAAAAGACGTTCTTCCTTGAGACCTTCGGCTGCCAGATGAATGTCCATGACTCCGAGAAGGTCATCGGGACATTGCAGCAGCAGGGCTACTCGCAGGTAGAGACGGAAGAGGCCGCCGACCTCATTCTCTATAACACCTGCTCGATCCGCGACAAGGCGGAGCAGAAGGTCTTCAACCGGCTGAACGATACCAAAAAGTTGTTGAAGCAGGGGAAGCGCTTCGGGGTGTTGGGCTGCGTGGCGCAGCAGGAAGGCGAAGCGATCTTCGAACGGGCGCCGTATGTCTCGCTGGTCTCGGGATCGGCTTCCTATCGCAAGCTGCCGGAGATGCTGGCGCGCCTCGAAGCAGGCGAGAAGCGCATTGCGGGGCTGGACGACCGGCAGACCGACGAGACCTTCGAGACGGAGTTTACGGCGCGGTCGAATAAGTATCGCGGCTATATCACCATCATTGAAGGCTGCGACAAGTTCTGCGCCTACTGCGTGGTGCCGTATACGCGCGGCAAGGAGCGCAGCCGGACGTCGACTTCCGTGCTGGCTGAAGCGCGGCGGATGGCGGAGAGCGGCTACACAGAGGTTCAACTGCTGGGCCAGAACGTGAACAGCTATCGCGATCCGGAAGGGAAACGAAGCTTCGCCGAGTTGCTGGCTGCGGTGGCCGAGATTGCGGGAATCCGGCGCGTGCGCTTTACGACATCGCATCCGCGCGACTTTACGCAGGACATCGTGGATGTGATCGATGCTGTGCCGGCGCTGTGCAACCACGTCCATCTTCCGGTGCAGAGCGGATCGACCTCGACGCTGAAGCGGATGCAGCGCGAGTACACGCGTGAGCAATACCTGGAGCGCATTGGCTGGATCAAACAATCGCAGCGGCCGATCAGCATCACGACCGACATTATTGTGGGGTTCCCAGGGGAGACGGTGGCAGAGTTCGAGGAGACGCTGAGTCTGCTGGAAACGGTGCAGTTCGATGCCGTCTTCGCATTCAAGTATTCGCCGCGGCCAAACACTCCGGCGCTGGTGATGATCGACGCCATTCCGGACGAAGAAAAAGGGAAGCGGCTGCAGGCGCTGCTGGATCGCCAGCGCGAGTGGCAAAGAGCTAATTACACCAAGCGCATTGGGCAGATTGTGGAAGTAGCGGTTGAAGGTCACAATGCGCAGCGCGGACAGGTGAACGGCCGCACTTCGGAGAACATCACACTGAATTTTGCCCCGTCTGGACCGATCCTTCCAGCGCCGGGTAGCTACGCGCAGGTCGAAGTCACGCAAAGCTTTCCCAACAGCCTGGTGGGACGCGCCGTCTAATATTTCAAAGGAGAGAGCGATGGACATCGAAATGAAGATCCGCGGGCTGGTCATGGATCCGAGTACGCATGCGCCCATCGTCATCCTGAAGGACCTGGAGAGCGATACGGTGCTGCCCATCTGGGTTGG
>JAUTWX010000202.1 GCA_030838385.1 Acidobacteriaceae bacterium | reverse complement strand
ACCATGGTGAACACCTTCTGAAAATGCGGCGTCAGGCCGAAGGCGGCGATCTTCTGGCTGTTTTTGTTGGCTTCCATCAGCATCTGGATCACCAGCGCGATGCCGCTGGAGTTGATGTAATCGACTTTAGAGAAATCGAGCAGAACAGGCTGCGACTTGCTCACTGTTTGATAGATCCCCAGCAGGGCGTCATGGGAATTGGAAGAGATGTCGCCGCTGAAGCGAAGCACAGTGACGTGGCCGCCGTTTCCATCGGAGATTTGATCGACGCTCGTTTTCGTTTCCGTCTGCACCTTAGTCGCTCTCCTTATCCAGCCGGATCACCAGCCGTACATAGCTGCCTCTGCCGTTGCCGGCCTTTACCCATTCGGCCTCATCCACCAGAGACTGAATCAGGAACATGCCCATGCCCCGAGGATCTTCCTCGCCGTGCATCTTGCGGTCGATATCCGGCTTGGGTGGCGCCTTCGAAATACCCCCGCCATCGTCGAGAACTGTGACCTCCAGGCTGTCGTCGTGTGCGGAGAGGGTTACACCGACCGACAGATTCTCGTTCAAATGGTTCCCATGCTCGATGGCGTTGATGCACGCTTCGGCGATGGCGGTCTTCAGGTCTTCGATGCGATCCTCCGGAAAGCCCATCAGCTTCGCCACGCTGGCGGCGGTGCCCATGGCGACCTTCTCATACCCCATGCGGGAAGGTACGCGGAGCTCAACCGGTTTGCCCTTCAAGTTAACCATGCGGTCCTCGCTGGAGCGGATTTCCCGTAAAGTGGTGCAGAACAGTCGTCAACACGGTTTTTAGTGAAGAAAAACCGCACCCCACGTTACCCGGACGACAACACCTGCTGAAAATCAGCCTTACCCCTGCTCTCTCAATAGCGCAAGTGCAGTCATATCATCTTCCTGATGGGCACCGCCGCAAAAATCGTGCAACTCCCGCCACAGCACATCGAGAATCGCGGCACTTTCGTTCAGATTGCACCCCTGAAAGGATCGAAGTAGCCGCTCTGTCCCGAACTCATCGTTGCCCTGGAAGACCTCCGTCAAGCCATCCGTGTAGAAGAGCAGTCTCGACCCGGCCGGAAAGGCGAACTGTTCCGCGGAATACTGCATGCCCGGGACCAGGCCGATCGGTGTGCCACTTGCGACAATTTGGTGCGCGCTGCCGTCCCGCAAAAGGAATCCCGGATTGTGCCCGGCGTTCACCACTTCCAGCAGGTGCGTCGCCGGCTCAAGCCGAAGAAAGATCGCCGTAACGTACCGCCGCCGTGCCTCCGCGCCTTCGGCATAATGCTGCTCGTTCAGGCGCGCGGCAAGCTCCACCAATGGCACACCAGCCGTCGCAATGGCGCGAAATGCCGAGCGAAACGCCGTGCTGACAATCGCCGATGCCAATCCCTTGCCGGCAACGTCGGCCACCGCCATAATCTGCGCTCCGCCGGGCAGCTCGACGATGTCTACGTAGTCGCCGCCCACCTCATAGCAGGCCGTCGAGCGGACAGCGATGGAGTAGCCCGCAATCTGCGGCATCTGTTGCGGCAGCAGGCTGCGCTGGATCAGCCGCGCCGCTTCCAGGTCTCGCTGCACCCGCGTCCATTCCAGGTTGCGCTCGTGATAGCGTGCGTTTTCCAGCGCCACTCCGGCCTGCAGCGCCAGCCCCTCCAGAAAATCCTGCTCATAGATAGAAAGCGTGCGGCCAACCGGGGACGCGACGATCAGCTCCGCCAGCAGATAGCCGTCTTTGGTCTGCAGCGGAAACCGCGGGCAGCCCTCCCACGGCTCTGGCGGCATCGCGCCGTAGGTCATCCGCGGTTCGGTAATCAGCGCGCCCGGTAGCTCCAGCTCGCGCACCACAATGCGCAGAACCGTATTGAGCAGTTCGTCTAACTGAACGGTCGAGTGAACCTGGCGCGACGTCTCCAGCAATGCCTGCAGACGCGCCACCTGCTGCTGCAGATCGACCAGCTCGACATGCCCCGGCGGGTAGTCGGGTGGGTAGTTTATAGTTGAGGCGCTCGGCATTGTCGGGACTCTCCGTCAAGCAGTGGCAATTTGAGCCGTCAGGCTCACGGTGGCGGTTTTGGGTTCGCTGGCCGAATGCCGGGTGATGGACAACGCAGTGATGTCGTCCTCCTGCCCGAAGACTTCAGCCGCATCCACAATCTTCCCTATCTCGGGACGAGTGGCCAGCATCGCCGACAGCCGCTCGAAGCCGAACAGCTCTCCCTTGCTGTTGCGGGCTTCGATGATGCCGTCGGTATAGAGCGTCAGCGTCTCACTCTCCTGCAGCCGAAAGCTCAGCTCGTCATACACGACGCTGCTTGAAAGCCCCAGCGGCAACGAGCCCGAGACCGGCAGTTCCCTGCCATCGCGGAACGGGGGAAGATGGCCGGCGTTCGCGACGGTGGCTTCGCCATTGGCGGCGAGGTGGAGCACCAGACAGGTGACGAAGCCGCCCTCGATCCGCCCAATCAGCCGCCGGTTGAGCCCCTGAAGAATCTCCGCAGGCCGCAAGGTGTAGTCGGCCATCGTGCGCAGCGTGCCGACGATGAGCGATACCGTCATTGCCGCCTTCAGACCCTTGCCGCTCACGTCGCCGACGATGATCAGCGCGCCACCCTCCGCTTGCGGCATCACCTGGAAGAAATCTCCGCCCACCTCGGCCGCAGGCTTGTAAATGCTGGCAATCGAAAAGCCCGGAATCGCGGGCGTCTCTTCCGGAATCAGAACGTGCTGCACCTCGCGCGCCGACTTCACCTCAAGCTCGATCTCCGACTGCCGCCGCCGTTCCATGAATTGATGGCGCCCAACGGTGAACAGCAGCACGATGAACAACATCAGGTCCAGCAGGAAAGGCGCGCTGAAGGAGTACGCCCCGACATGGATCCCCCAGGCAAGCAGACGATCCGCGGTCGTCCAGTGCGTGTAGCGCCGTCCCTGCGAGGAAAGTTGAAAAGTCATGTTGTAGGCGCCGTAGAGAAACGCGGCAATGGCCACCGGCCACAACGTCATCTGCTTTCGGCGCGCCAACCCAAAGCCGACGATGAAAAAGATGAACAGCGGAGTCATCGTGTACACCGCTGTCGAGATCGCATCCGCCCATTGCATCCCTGGACCCGCGTACTGCCACTTCCAAAGAACAATGATGTCGACGGTCTGCGAGAGCAGATAAATGGTTGCCAGTACGGCAGTCCCGCGACGCCAGCGCCTCTCATCGCTCAGTCCGAAAAGCGTAAGCAGCAGTAGCCAGAGCGACATGTCCTGAAAGGACTCAATGAACTGCAGATACAACTGCAGGCCCGCAAAATGCAGTCCATAGTTCATCGCGTCCAGACGCCGGAAGCCAATCAGCCCGTCTGCCAACAGATAGACCGCCAGCCACAGAAACAGCCATTGCGTGCGCTCGCGCAGGTAAAGCAGCAGCGTGATCAGCCCGGCGACAAAGATTGCCGCCGCCATCAAAAAGCCAGGCAGATGCCGCCGTTCCGCCTCATACCGTGGTTCCATTGCCTGCATCGCCAGCGCCGGCCCGTTGCCGACGATCGGCGCGGCATTCAGACCGCCGATTGTCCACGCGTCGGTGGACGATAACGGGGACTTCCACACCCGGAGGGCAAGCATGCCGCGGGCATTGCCGGATGCATTCACGGGCAGTGAAAAAACGGAGCTGTGGCCAAATCCCCACCATTTCGCGTGCGGCGGCAGGCTGCCGTAACTGCCCAGCTTCTGGCCGTTCCAGTAAAGGTCATAGGCGTCGTCCACCGGGGGCATCAGGATGGCGAGCGATTTGCTCGCACCGGTAATGTCGATGCGCTTCCGGTACCACGCGAACCCGGTGTGGCCAGGATGCGTCTGCGCCCCCCACGTGTCGTCGCCGCGTATCTGCTCCCAGTGGCTGTCGTCATACCCGGGGTTCGCCCACGCCATGTCGTCGCTGGTATGGAACTGCCAAGGACCGCTGATCGCGACCGAGCCCGTCCCCGGATCATGTGCTGTGAAGGTATCGGCGTGGGCGCAGACTGCCGGCAACGACACGCCGACAAGCAGCAGAAGAAGCGCACGGAGCACCACACGCCCCTCTCCTCGATAGCTCCCGCAACCCATAGCCCGCCATCCTCCTCGCACCGGAATTCAACGTATCGAAGGCCTATTCGCCATCGAGATACAACGCACAGCTCGCTCGGAAAGCGGCTCAGGGGAGAATTTTGGGAAAGAAAACGCACACCTGCGCGTATCAGAGCATACGGGGCTCATCGCCTTTGCAGCAAGAAGGTTTTCGAGGCGGAGAATGCGCGACCAAGGTTATCACGGCCGGAGCACCGTTGCAAAAAGGCAACCGCAGAGAAAACCGGGTGCCCCATCCTGAGCAGAGCGAAGGGTGGGATACCACCAACCTCACACCTCGTCATTTTGACCCCAGCTATATCGCGCAAGCGAGACGGCTTACACCCTCGTCATCTCGACCGGAACGAAGCGAAGCGGAGAGATCTGTTCCCCGCCGCCTGAACTGCCTATGTTTGTTCAGAACGTCCCTAGCCGTGTCCCTGCCTTCTTGCCGGGCGTCGCGCCGTTCCATCCTTGCTTCTTTCAATCCGCTCGTGCAGCAGCTCCTTAGCCCGATCCAACACCCGCAGCCGGCTCTGCGGCAGGTTCTTTCCGGCGCGGTTTACATAGAAGGTCAACATCCGCATACCGGAGCCTGGCCCCTTCGGCGAGACCCTCTTCGAAGCCAGGCTTCGCGCAATCGTCGCAGCATCCTTCTTGAACAATCCCTCCTGGGGATAGGTCGACTCGGTATCCACCCCGGCAGACCACTTCCGCTTGCCATGCGAGCTCCGATGAGCCGCGCCCCGCGTCGCCGTCTTGGTGCTCCGTGTCCTCTTCGTCGATGCTCTCTTCGTAGATGTTCGCTTCGTGCCTGTCCTCCTCGTCCTCGCCGTTGTGGGCATATGTCCCTCCTCTTTCTTTCAGATGCGAATGAGCAGCGGTTCATCGTCTCCCGCGGGTTGCCTGAGTCCCTTCGTGCCTCCCTCCTTTCTTCATTCACCGATCACTCTCTCATCGGGCAACGCCCGCCAATTTGCAACCGTCTTATAACATATCGCGCACTCTGGCTTGCGGATGGCGCCTTCCTCGCGCAACGCACCGCGGCCAAAGAAGCTTGACTTAAACCCGATACCAGTCGAATGGAGATCCCCTATGAAGCTCACATCCGAACATCTCAAGACGTTGCACTCGCTTTACATCGCTCACCTCAAGAAAGCTCTCGACATGGAACGCGAGATCACCAAGGCGCTCCCCAAGATGGTCGACAAATCGACCACGCCAGAATTGGCAAACGCCTTCCGCAGTCACCTGAAGGAAACCGAAGGACATGTTTCGAGAATCGAGCAGATCCTCCAGCGGCAGACCGGATCCTCGAAGTCGGAGACGTGTAAGGCCATCGGCGCTCTCATCACCGAGGCCGAGGACGGAATCAAGGATGCCAAGGACGATCCCATGGTCCTCGACGTCACGCTGATCGCCGCCGGCCAGGAAGTCGAACATCACGAGATCGCCGTCTACGGCACTCTGCGCAGTTGGGCCCAGCTCATGGGCCACAACGAAGACGTGTCGCTGCTCGAATCGACCCTCAAGGAAGAGAAGGCAGCCGACGAAAAACTGACCAGGATCTCGGTCGACGCCAACGCCAGAGCCGCCGCCTGACCTGCGCCGCAATCACATGCCGTCCTCGGGGCGCCCATCACACGCGGCGCCCCGCTCCCTTCTATCACCAAGGTCGCGCGCATCGTTCTATGCAACAAGGAATCTGATTGGAACGTCCTGCCGACGTGCTTGCTACCGATGTGCTGATTGTCGGCGCGGGAATCGCCGGCCTCGCCGCGGCGGCTGAGCTTGCAGCTTCGGGCTTGCAGATCACTATTCTCGAAGCCCGCGACCGCATCGGCGGACGCATCTTCACGCTGCACCCCAGCGAATTCGAGTTTCCACTCGAACTCGGCGCCGAATTCGTACACGGCCGCCCGCCCGAACTTTTGAGCCTCCTTCAGGACGCCAACGCAACCCTGCAGCAGGTCGGCGGCGTCGACGCATGCTTTCGTCACGGCAAGGTGTCCCGGTGTAAGGAGAGCGACAAAGCATTCGCGCTTCTCGACGAGCTCGCGGACGTCGCCCGGCAGCAAGGCGACATGAGCTTCGAAGCCTTCCTCGAACGCCGCCGGCCGGCCCCGGAGATCGCGGAGCGGGCGCGCTCATTCGTCGAAGGCTTCAACGCCGCCGATGCGCGCCGCATCGGTATCGCCGCGCTCGCTCGCCAGCAGCAGGCGGAAGAAGAGATCGGCGGCTTCGAATCCTCGCGCTCCACCACTGGCTACGACGTGCTTCCCCGCTATCTCGCCCGCCGCGCGGAGCATGCAGGCGCCCGCATTCTTCTCTCTTCCCCTACCGCCTCCCTGCAATGGAAGACCGGCGCAGTCATCGCGCACACCGTGTCCGGCGCCTCCTTCTCCGCGTCGAAAGCCATCGTCACCCTTCCCCTCGGCGTCCTCAAAGCGCGCAGCGTCGCTTTTCAACCCGAGCCGGCTCACACCTTCGCAGCAACGGATCGCATGGAAGCCGGCTCCGTCAGGCGTCTCGTGCTGGTCTTTCGCTCGCCATTCTGGGAGGAGAAGATAGCGGACATGCGCTTCCTCTTTACCGATACGATGAAGCCGGCCACCTACTGGACGCAGCATCCGAGCGACGCGCCTATGCTCATCGGCTGGCTGGGCGGTCCCCAGGCCAATGCCATGCGCGATTCCAGCCAACTGCTCGTGCAGGCTCTGCGCACGCTGGAGCGCATCTTCTCGCTCCCCTCGCAATCGCTCGATGCCGAATTACGTAACTGGTATATGCACGATTGGCTAAACGACCCATTCACCCTCGGCGCATACAGCTACGCTCCCGCCGGCGCTCTCGACTGCTCAGCCGCCATGACGGAGCCGGTAGATAACACCCTCTTCTTCGCCGGCGAGCACACCGACATCACCGGCCACTGGGGAACCGTACACGGCGCATTGCGCTCCGGACTGCGCGCCGCCGAGCAGGTCCTCGGCCAACCTTCCTGATTTGGCACACGCATTCTTCTCGCGGGCAGAATGTTGGCATAGCAGCTCGCGCAATTCTCTACACTGGAAATAAGAGATCAAATTTGGCTCTCATCTCGACCCGGATCTCGAGCGGAGCGAAGTGGAGTGATCTGCTTTTCTTCAATGGCTGAACTGCCGCCGCGACGGCCATTAAATCCTTTGTTGAGAGGTTTTTAACGCTAAGTCCTTTAGTTGGATATTTTTAGCTATCGGGACGGGCTCTAAGTCATTGTTGTAAAGCCATTTACAGGGTGATCTCCCGCACCGGGAGGGGGGAGGGGGAAGTAACGTGACTGCCCACGCTCACCTACGGTCCACTCTCCGCACGATACCGGTGAAAACAGGCTCAGTGGCTCCCGGCGTTTAGGCCGACGTGGATATCATCCACCAGAGCTGCGGCCTTCGCACTTCTGAGTTTGTAGTCGTCGACCATCTTCGCAGCCTTGGTCGCCTCCTCGCCGGTGACGCGCTGTCGCCGCTCCGCGATCGCCTTCTCCTCCTCCGGAGGGAAGCCGTTCGCATCCGCGTGTACCGCCGCAATCACCTGCGGCAGCACCTCGGCAAAGTGCCGCAGCTCACTGCCCGCTTCCGCCGGTGTGTAACCGAGGCGGCTGCCTGACTGCATCGCATCGATCAGCGTATCCGGCGGCACCCCCAGCGGCCATGTCTGCTGCATCACATCGAAAGCCTCTCGCAAACGTGCCATCGCACCGGGAAAACCATCCAGCTCCGCCCGCCGCGCAATCAGGCCGGCATCGCGCGAAATCACGACCCGCTCTTCCGTCCGCACCGAAGCAGAGGACAACGTCACGATCGTCGTCAGCGTATTGCCTTCGTAGCGCCAGCCAGGAACGCCGGCTTTCGCCTCGTAGCCAATCACGCGGCCATTCACTGTCACGCGGCTGGGCGGCCAATCGCCCGCCAGACGCAACTCGTAGCCACGGCGGAATGCCATTCCTGGGTAGCTCCCTTGTACGGGATGGATCGTCACTTCGGTCACAGCCCCAAGCTGCTCAGCCGAGACCTGCGTCCGCTCCGCCTGGTTGTTCTCATAGGCGCGCGTGTTGCCCGCGTCCTCGTAGAGCGTGTAGCCGCCATGCTCGCCGTCCTTCAACGGGAAGACCGTCAGGATCAGCGGATCGAGCGGCCTAGCATTGCTCGTCTCCATCGGAGGCGCCATCGGCAGGATGGTGCCGCTGCGCACGTATACCGGTGTCTGGGCGATGGACGCGCTCACCTCGAGCGTCGTCGGGCCAGTTACATGGCGGCCGGCCGGCCAGCAGTACCACTCGCCCGGCGGCAGCCAGACGCTCTCGTGCGCCAACCCGGTGGCGGCATCCGCAGGCGTCACGATGGGAGCAACCAGCAGCCCGTCGCCGAACATGTATTCGTTCTTCGCGGTGTAGGCCGCATCCTGCTCCGGCCAGTCGTAGTAGAGCGGATGCAGGAAGGCAACCCCGGTATCATACGTGCGGCGCGCCTCGGTGTAGACGTAAGGCAGCATCGCGTAGCGCCGCTGAAAGGCCGCGCGCATGATGCCGGAATAAGGCTCGGGATAGGCCCAGATGCGCCGCTCGGAGTCGGCATTCTTGGTGGTATGCGTCCGCAGGATCGGGCTGAAGATGCCGAACTGTATCCACCGCGTATACAGCTCCGGATCAACCACGCCCGGCATGTGTCCGCCGATATCATGGCTCCAATACGCATAACCAACGTTCGCTGCGGTGGCTGTAAACCACGGCTGGAAGGCGAGCGAATCCCAAACCGAGATGGTGTCGCCGGAGAAGCCGATCTGGTAGCGGTGATTCCCCAGGCCACCCCACCGGTGGAAGAGCAGCGGCCGCTTCCCCTCTCGCTCCTGGTCGGTGAAGTGCGTGTAGTTCAGCCACCACGTCGGATTCACTCCGGCGGTACCGGTGTTAGGCTCCTGCTGCCAGTCCAGCCACCAGAAGTCGATACCTTCCTTCTCCAGCGGGTGGTGCAGGATATCGAAGTAGTTCCGCGCAAAGTTCTTATTCGTAATGTCGAATGGCACGTATTGCTTTGCGGCGGGATCCATCCCCATGGCACGCGCCATGGCCGCATACGGATCCTCGAACGGTTGCACGCCCGAAGCCGGATGAAGATTGAGCGTGACCTTCAGGCCCTCATCATGGATGTGGGTGAGAAACTTCTGTGGTTCCGGAAAAAGCAGCCGATTCCAGCTATAGCCACTCCAGCCAAGCGTGTGATTGCTGGCGTCGTCGCGACGGCTATAAAACATCTGTCCATACGTGCGGTGCCAGTCCATGTCGATGACCAGCACATCCAGCGGCGTTGAGTTCTGCTGGAAGCCGCGCACCAGCTCATCCAGCTCCTGGTCGCTATAGCCCCAGTAACGCGACCACCACGCACCAAACGCGAAGCGGGGCGGCAGCGGAATCGGACCGGCCACCTTGATGAAGTCACGCAGCGCCTGCTTGTAATCGTGGCCATAGCCAAAGAAGTACCAGTCCTGCCGGTCACCCGCAGGGCGCTGCATCACCCACGGCCAGGGACTGTTCTCGCTCGCGGTGAAGCGGAAGTCATCGGAGTCAAACAGCGGTCGTATCGAATCGTCGACCAGCACCCAGCCGGCGCGCGAGATCAACCCGGGGCCGATCGGCTCCTTGGTCTTGCCGCCAAGCGCGCCGTCGAGCGTGCGCGTCGTGCCCTGCAGGTTCTCCGTGTCTTCAAGTCCAGGGTGCCATGTGACGGTCTGGCCGTTGAGCTTGAACTCAACGTGCAGATTGTCCGCGGTGAATTTACCGCTATCGCTGGTGTTGTCCTGGTAGTTGTAGGTCAGAGTCAAGTTGCTCGTCTCAATGCGGTCTTTGACGCTTGCTCCCAGCTGCTCATGCACAAATGAGAACTTCGGCACCGGCAGATTGCGATTCAGGAAGACGAGCGAGGGATGATCCTCAAACTTGCCATCCGCCGCCCATTCCACGCGGATCAACTGAGGCGTGAGCACGGTAAATCGAGCGTGACCGGCCTTCGCCACTGCGTGGGGTTGCGCAACAGGATCGTAAAGTTCCGCAGGATGCAGCGGCGTATGGGCCGCCGTGGGCGCGCGTGGCGATTCCGCAGCGGCAAGACCAGCGAGGAGCGAAAGAACGAGAGCAATGACTAGCCGAAAATGTGGGCGCCTGGAGATCATGTGCAACCTCCAAAGAAGCCTATCAGTCTGAGCCAGCGTCATCCGGATAAGCCGGATTTCTACAGATGTAGCGGAATCAAAAGAATCTCACGCACCGTCCGGTCAAAAAAGGCCCCTCCGAGCCGACATCAAAGGTCGAAATCAATGGTCAAGGTCATAGATAGGATCTGCTTTAGTGCAGGGAGGTGAGCGGCTCGGTGTAGTTGTGGACGACTGCCTGCACCCCGAGGCCGATGCTCACGGCATTCATCGTGCGGGCCATGCGGCGACGTCCGTGCCGGATGAGCCACACCGATCCACCGATCTCGCTCGCGGTAGCAAGTCCTTCGAACGCGATAAACGTGCCGCGATTGTCCACCACCCATTGCGGCAGGATCACCTCGTGCGCGCCACCCGCGAGCGCGCGGCGCGTGCTGAAGTAGTCAAGCGTGCGGTAGCCGGTGAGCGATGTGAACAGCGCATCGTCCAGCAGATGCGGTCTTTCCTGCTCCGGCAGTGAGACGCGCACCCGCGCCGCCACGATCACGGGCCGCAGCGAAGAGGAGTAGGTCGGAGTGGGCGCGGAAGGCGCCGGTTCTCCCGACGCCGATGTGCAGGCCAGTAAACAGCACAGCACGAGAAGGCCAAATGCTACGAATGTCCATCGTCCCCAGCTCATGCACGCCCCTTTATGTCCGGCTGTGTTCGCCTGGACAGGAGCGTTATCGGCAGCGGTCGGTCGGGGAAGATAGGGCGAACAAATATTTGCCTACGCAGTATTCCCGAAGCGGGATGCAAGACGGTCGAGGTTGCAATTTGGGAAGAGAGCCAGGCTAGGAAGTAGACGCGGCTTCAGCGGCGATGCGCTTCAGCTCTGGCAGAACGGCGCCGAGAGCGGCTGGCCCAGCATCTGCAGTACCCAGCGCAAAGTAGACAGCACGATAGTGCGCGTAAAGCCGTTCATAGATAGCAACCGCTTCCGGCTGCGGCAGAAATGTGCGATGCGGCAGACACAGCATCGACTGCCCCTGTTCGACGGAACTAATCGCTCCGGCAGCGAGCAGCGCAAAGATGCAGGAGCCAAGACTCGTGGGTGTGCCGTCCGGCACTAAAACCGGTTTGTTCAGCACGTTCGCATAGACCTGGTTCAGCACCGCATTCTGCTGCGGAATGCCTCCGCCGTTGATGATCCGCTGCACTGGCACGCCGTTCTCCGCCATGCGTTCCAGAATGATGCGGGTGTGGAAGGCTGTACCTTCAATGGCTGCAAACAGCTCGTCCTGCGCGGTGTGGACCAGGTTCCAGCCAAGCGTGACACCGCCCACCTCCGCGTTCACCAGCACGGTACGATCGCCGTTGTCCCAGCTCAGACGAAGCAGCCCGGTCTGTCCGGCGCGGTAGCGCTCCAGTCCTTGCGAAAGATCCTTGACCTTCGTGCCGGCACGCCGGGCGATCGCCTCAAAGATGTCGCCGGTTGCGGAAAGGCCTGCCTCCACGCCGGTGTAGGCAGGATGCACGCTTCCCGGCACCACGCCGCAGACGCCAGGCACCAGCGTGGTCCGCCGCTCCATCGCGATGATGCAGGTCGATGTGCCTACCACATTCACTACGTCGCCCTCGCGGCAGCCCGCGCCGATGGCGTCCCAATGCGCGTCGAATGCACCCACAGGAATTGGAATGCCGGCGCGCAGGCCAAGTGCATCGGCCCATTCCGCACAGAGATGGCCGGCGATGTGATCGGAGGTGACGTATTCGCCGGCAAGCATCTCACGGACTCCATCGAAGAGCGGATCCACCTTCGAGAGAAACGCTTGCGATGGCAAGCCATCCCACTTCGGATTCCACATCCACTTGTGGCCCATAGCGCAGGCGCTGCGCTTCACCTGCTTCGGATCCGTGATGCCGCAGAGCGTCGCCGCTACCATGTCGCAGTGCTCAAAGGCGCTGGCAAAGGCAACGCACTTGTCTGGATTGTGCCGCAGAAAATGCAGCAGCTTCGCAAAGCCCCACTCGTGTGAGTAGACGCCGCCACACCACTCGATCGCTTCCAGCTTCTCTGCGTGAGCCAGCGCGGAGATCTGCTGCGCCTCTTTTTTCGCGCGATGATCGCACCACAGGTAGTACTCGGAGAGTGGCTGCATTTCGGAATCGACCGGCACAACGCTCGATCCGGTAGTATCGAGCGCTAATGCGACCACGTCGCCGCCACGAACTGCCGTCCGCTCCAGTGCAGCGCGCATAGCCTTGACCAGCGCGTCCATTTGGTCGTCATGCGACTGCGTTGCGTAGTCGGGAGCGTCCCGGCGGCGATGCAGCGGGTACTCTGCCGTCGCGGTGCCGAGGCGGCCGCGTACCTTGTCGGAGCTGTCTGGCTTGCCGTTCTCGGTATCGCTGTCGAGCAGCGTCACCCGCACGCTCAGAGTGCCGAAATCTACGCCTGCAACAATGGGCACGTCGGTCTAGGCCTCCGGCTCATTGTGGTAGTACATATCCCATCCCAGGTAGCGGACGGCCGCCTCGTAGACTGGGCTCGCTGTCTGCGAAAAATTTGCCGCGACGTGATGTTCAAATCCCTGCTCGCAGATGTAGCGCAGCAGCTTCTGCAGCTTCGGGATGTAGGCCACGCCGGCGCCGCCGAAGGTTTCCAGCGGATCGCGCGTGAATTCGCCTTCTCCGACGTAACCGCGGATACAGCCATGGAAATCATCCGTGGAGAAGCGGGCGAAGCTCATGGCCCCGGCCTTCACCCGACCCACGCAGGTGCCGAAGGTATTCTCCTTCCCCACCGTGCCTGCAATGATCGCCTGAAAGTCCATGATCACGTCTTCAAAGAAGTGCTTCGGCAGATTGGAGCAGTGGAAGCACACGCACTTGTCCGGATCGTTGCCGTAGTTGTTGTTCCAGTCCAGCAACGCGCTGGGCGTCTCGCTGGCCAGCGCCAAGGCATGCATGCCCATCACGCCGCAGACATCGACCTCGCATGCCGAGGCGAACAGGTTCTCGCTCATCATGCTCATCACCGTGCACGGCACCACGCCGAAGTACTCCTCCATCGAGGTCCAGCACTGGATGGCGGAGATGGTGCAGTAGGTCTGCTTCATCCAGCCTTCGATCACTGCGCCGAGCTTGGACATCTTCAGCAGCGCGGCCTCGGGGATGTTGTTGGTGGAGACGTACTTCCTGATCGCGGCAAGCTTGGCCTGCACCGCATCATCCGTATCCTTCAGGCGATCGATGCGGCCAAAGATCTCCGACAAATCGAGGGGCTCGACAGAGATGCCGGAGCGCTCCAGCAGCTTCTCCGAATAGCGAACGGTGTTGAAGGCCGCCGGCCGCGCGCCGATCGAACCAATGCGCAGATTGCGGAAGCCGCGCACAATGCGGCAGACGGCGGTGAACCACGCCAGGTCCTTGGCGAAGGACTCGGAGTTGGGCGCCGAGGTGTGCAGCGAGGTAATCGAGTACGGAATGCCGTACTGCTTCATGTTGTTGCAGGCCGACATCTTGCCGCAGAAGCTATCGCGGCGGTCGGAGATCTTCATGTCGTCCGTGCGGTCGGGCGTGGCCTGCACCAGCACCGGCACCTGCAGGGTGGAATGGCGGATCGCATCGACGATGCCCCGCTCTTCGCCGAAGTTGGGCAGCGTTACGATAATGCCGTCGATCTCGTCGCGGTGCTTGCGGAAGAGCTCTGCGCAGCGACGCGCTTCATCCGGCGTCTCCACCGCGCCGAACTTCGACTGCTCGGGCGTCAGCGCGATCACGCGTATGCCTGCTTTCTCCAAGACGCCGATCATCGCCTCTCTGCCTTCCTTGGCGAGGTGGTCGGGAAAGAAGCCGCGGTTTCCAACAATCAGTGCAAACGTTAATAGTCGTGACATACGTCGAATCCAATCTCTCTTCTCAATAGAACTTAGTCCGTGGTGGCATTTACCGGCGCGGCCAGAATTTGACGGTGTAGAAGGTCCCGGAAATCGCGAGCAGCGCTCCCCACCAGATAGGAGCGTGCAATTGCGCTAGCGTCGGAGGATGTGGAAGCGGATGGCCGAGCTCCCAGAGACCCGCTGCAAGTATGACGATTCCGTACGCCAGCAGCATGATGCCTGCGAAGAACCAGATCGACATTGATGCTCGCATCGTGCTGCTCCTTTACCAGAAAATAATGTTCAGCGCGAGGAACACGACGAAGACGACCGAAGCCCATACGATGGGCTTTTGATACCAGTGATCGTCATGCTCCTGCGGAATGGGAGATGCACCGTAGACCAGCCCTGCCAGTTCTGCGACCGGCCGCGGCCTGGTCACCAGGCTAACCGCAACCGTCACCCCAACGCAGACAATCCACGACCACAGCGCCCGGTAGATATTTTCGGCCATGTCCTTGGCATCGGGAGAGAGGGCGACGTAGCGCAGCGCTGCATGATCTTCACGCACCCAGGCCCACAGACCGATCGAAGTCAGGGTTCCCGCGAGAAGACCCCAGAAGCCGCCCTGCTTGGTGGCGCGGGTCCACAACATACCCAGGATCACGGTCCCGAAGAGCGGCGCAATGAAGAAGGAGAAGAGCGCCTGCACATAATCCATAATGCTGGGCGCGTTCTGCACCAGGTAGGCCGTTCCGATGGAAACCAGCACGCCGATCAGCGTGGACGCACGTCCCATCTTCACGTAATGGCTGTCGGTCGCCTTCTTGTTCAGGAAAGCGCCGTAGAGGTCATAGGTCCATACGGTCGAAAAGGCGCTGACGTTGCCGGCCATGCCAGACATGAAGCCCGCGATCAGCGCCGTAACCCCCAATCCCAGCAGCCCAGGCCCGCAATAGTGCACCAGCATCAGCGGCAGAACCTCGTTGTAACTGTGCATGCGGGTGGCGACCGCCTGCGACTCGCCGACCAGATGGAATGGCAGCACAGACAGCGCGAGCAAGCCGGGCAGAATCACGATGAACGGCACCGCCATCTTGAATGCGGCACCGATGATAGGCGCCATCCGGGCGGAGCGCAGGTTATCTGCGGCGAGCACACGCTGCACGACCAGGAAGTCGGTGGTCCAATAGCCGAAAGCAACGACAAAGCCGAGGCCAAAGACGATGCCGCTCCAGTGCACGCCCATCGGGTTGCTGCTGAAGTGCCCGAGCCCGCTCCACAGATGTACGTAGTCGGTGCGGCCCAGGTTGGTGGCGATCTGATGGCGCAGATTCGTCCACCCGCCAACCTCTATCAGCCCAAGGATCGGCACGATGGCCGCGCCCACCCAGATAAGAATGAATTGGAGTACTTCATTGAAGATCGCCGAGCGCAGGCCGCCAAGCATTACATAGATCGCCACGGTGATTGAGCTGACCCAGATGGAGAAGTTCAGGTTCCAGCCCAGCACCACCTTCATGACCAGGGCCATCGAGTACATGTTGATGCCGCTCATCAGCACCGTCATGGCGGCAAACGTGACAGCGGAGAGCGCGCGCGTGGCGTCGCCATAGCGCAATTGCAGATAGCCCGGAACGGAGTGCGTCTTCGAGATGTAATAAAACGGCATCATCACGATTCCCAGGAAAAGCATGGCGGGAATAGCGCCGATCCAATACCAGTGTGTCGCCAGAATGCCGTACTGATACGCGGCAGCGGCCCAGCCCATCAATTCGAGCGAGCCCAGATTGGCCGAAACAAAGCTCAATCCAGCGATCCACGCCGTCATCTCGCGGCCGGCCATGAAGAACTCCTCGCTCGTATTCGAGGAACCCTTCAGATAAAAGCCGATGAAGAGGACGATGCCGAAGTAGATCGCAATGACCAGGATGTCAACGGGGCCGAGGCGGGCAAGCGATTGACCGGCCCCCTGAGCAGCGAAGGCGAGACCGAGTTGTGAAAGCGTTGTAAGCGGCATAGTGTCGGAGCCGGCGGTCAGCTCTCCTGTCCATAGGTCTTGCTGGCGCCATGCTTGCGAAAGTAGTGGCGATCCAGCAAATGCTGGGCCACACCAGTGCATGCCGCATTGAGCGTCGATGTGTAATAGGCCATCCGCGCGACAGCCTCCAGGACCACGGCATGGTGGGCTGCATCTGCCGGTGTGCTGCCCCAGCAGAACGGCGCGTGGCCCGCGACCAGCACCGCCGGCATCGCAAGGGGGTCTATCGGAGTTGCTCCCGGAGCCGCGCCACGGGCAAAGCGCCGCACGATGGCATGGCCGGTGTTCAGCACGTAGTCGTCGCCGACCTCATCGTCCGTCAGCTCCTCGGTCACCGGAACCGGACCATAGAAATAGTCAGCATGGGTGGTGCCGTAGGCAGGAATCTCTCGGCCGGCTTGCGCCCATGAGGTGGCGAACTCCGAATGCGTATGGACCACGCCGCCGATTGCGGGAAAGGCTCGATAAAGCAGTAAGTGCGTCGCCAGGTCCGATGAGGGACGCAATGCGCCTTCCACGATCTTACCGTCCAAATCCGTCAGCACCAGGTCAGCAGGTTTCAGCTCTTCGTAGGGAACGCCACTCGGCTTGATGGCGACCAATCCGCCCTCCCGGTCGATGCCGCTGGCATTGCCGAAAGTGTAGAGGATCAGGCCTCGACGAACGAGTTCGAGATTAGCCTCCAGTACAGCGGAGCGGAGGGCTTCCAGGCGCATACGGCATCCTTGCAGAAGAGTGGCGACCATGGCGAATCATAAGCCGGGCCGCGCGAAGCAGTATCGCACAGCGCAGATGCAGAAATAAACGTTTTCCCATAGGATGCGCTTGTGCCGGTTGCGGGTGATGTGGACGAGCCGGCAGCCTCTATACTCGTCCCCATGCAGAAGCGTGTAAGAACGGAAAAGCCGCGCGCCCGGATGGATATCCGCGACGTGGCGCGCCGCGCCGGCGTCTCCATTTCCACTGTCTCCCGCGTCACCAATGGCAAAGGCACGGTGAACCGTGAGATGGCAGACCGCGTCTGGCGCGCTGTCCGCGAGTTCAACTACCAGCCCGATCCCCAGGCGCGTGCGCTCGTCTCCGGCCGCAGTCACATCATCGGCCTGATGGTCACGGAAATTACCAACCCTTTCTTTCCTGAGCTGATCCAGCGCTTTGAGCAGCTCGCCGTGGAGAGCGGTTACGAGGTCCTGCTCGCCTCCACACCGAATGACGCGGCGAGCATCGCCATGTCCGTCCGCCGCATGTTGCAGCGCAAAGTGGATGGCGTCGCGGTGATGATGTTCGGCCGCGAGGCACCCATCCTCGAAGAGCTGGCCACGCATGCCGTGCCACTCGTCGTGATGGATGGCGCTCCGGCCTTCCCCAAGATCGATGCCGTGCGCGTGAACTATGACGAGGGCATACGTCAGGCCGTGGCGCACCTCGTCGATTTGGGACATCAAGCCATCGCCTTCGTCAGCGGCCCACTGGAGCAGACTTCCGCACGGTTTCGGCGGGACGCGTTCGAGAAAGGGATGCGCGGATGCCATCTGAAACTGCGCTCTGATCTCATGATTGAAGGCGATCACACGCTCGAAGGTGGCATGGCCGCGATGGCGAGGCTCCTCGACAAAGCAAACCCGCCCACGGCGGTCGTCTGTTCCAATGACCTCACCGCGATCGGCGTGCTGCACTGCCTCTTCGAAGCGGGCAAGCAGGCTCCTGCAAATCTATCGGTCATCGGTTTCGACGACGTCCACATCGCCCAGTTCATGCTGCCGCCGCTCACCACGGTGCGCATGTCTTGCGCTGACATCGCGCAGGTCGCGTTTTCCACCCTGCGTCACCGCATCGAACCCGGTTCCTCGCGCCATGCAACGCGCCCGGTGGAGACGAGACTTATCGTGCGCCAGTCCACGGCAGCCCCTTCGGCAGAACGGCTGGAAATCACGCGGGGCAGGACGGCAAAAATCAGACCCTTGCAAAAGCTCTAAGAGTCTGCGCTCAGCCGGCTGGCATGGATGCGAGGGTGGCGCGGAGGATTGCCGCGCCGCGCACTTGTTTAATTGCCCCCAAGAAGCCACACCTGCTGAATCCACCGGACTTAAATCCCGAATCTCCCTGGATCCCCGTTTTGCGCCCCAGGATTTTGCGGATAGCCTCGCACCGATCGCAAGGTCGGTTCAGGAGCCGAGTACAAGGGTCAAATGGGAGCCCTCGAGCGAAATCGCACAAGACGATCGAAACCGCCCGGACAAAGATCGATGCGAGAAAAACTCAGACGAACCGCTTTTCGGCAATAGGGGGCAAGCCAAGATCGGTGTGCCTGCGCACACACGGCCTGCGGTGTGGTAGACCTGCTGCGTCAGATCGAAGTTGCGGTGGCGAACGGCAAGACGCCGGCACAGGCGTGCAAGGAAGCGGAGATCGTGGAGCAGACGTACTTCCGTTGGCACAAGGAGTATGGCGG
>JAUTWX010000108.1 GCA_030838385.1 Acidobacteriaceae bacterium | reverse complement strand
CAGCAAGACGAAGACGGTGAACATGCTGGACTGGATTGCGCCGGATGACCAGAAGCCGGTGCTGGCGCATGAGCTGACGCACGCTCTGCAGGACCAGCATGTGGATCTGGAGAAGTGGAGCGATCAGAGCAAGGAGTCGGTTGCGAAGAACGTGGACGAGGACAACGATCATCTGCGCACGGACGAGGCGGATACCGCGCGCGAGGCGGTGGCCGAGGGGCAGGCTATGGTGGTCTTCCTGGACTGGGGGCTGGCGCCGAAGGGACAGTCGCTGGCGAAGCTACCGGACATTGCCGCGCAATTGGATGACCTGAGTGGCGAGGACGCCGACTCGCCGGTGCTGAAGCGCGCTCCGTTGCTGCTGAAGGAGTCGCTGCTGTTTCCCTATCGTGAGGGATTGAACTTCGAGCAGGTGGTGCTGAAGGACCAGGGGGCGAAGGAGGCGTTTGCCGGCGCGCTGGACCGGCCGCCGGGGACCAGCTACGAGATCATGCATCCGCGGGCATGGGAGCGGCAGGTGCATCCCACGTTGCTGACCATGCCGGACATTCACCCGCTGATCGATGCGGAGTATGCGCCGTATGACATTGGCGTGATGGGCGCTCTCGATGTGCGCATCCTGACCGAGTTGTTTGCCGGCAAGGCGGGCGCGAAGGACCTGACACCGGAGTGGGACGGCGGCATGTATTACGCCGCGCAGAGCCGCGCGGCGAAGACTCCGGAGGAGAAGGACTCGACGAAATCGGTGGCGTTGCTCTACCTGTCGCAGTGGAAGAGCGAGGAGGCGGCAGCGAACTTCGCCGCCATGTATGCGGAGAACCTGAAGCGCAAGTACACGGACGTACATATGCAGCCGACGGATGCGAGCGAGGGCCGCTCCGACGAGAGCGTGTTCACTACGGAAGAAGGACCGGTGCTGATAGCGACCGTCGGCCGCGGAGTGTTCATCAGCGAGAGCTTTCCGCTGCCACTGGCGCGCAAGCTGGAGCTGGCCATGGTGGGAAGCCTGCACCATAGTGGCGAGCAGCAGGCGCGTGTCGCGATGCCGCAGGCGGCGCCCGAATTGAGCGAGAGCCTGGCGCATCTGCTGGGCCGCTACGGCATGGTGCGGGCGGCGTTGCATCACTAATCCGCGCACATCGGGCGGGTATACTGACGTTTCCAACTAACTGTCATGCGTGTGCTGCAGCAGGAGCGCAGCGGACGCGGAGAACGATTTGCAACAGGCGGAGATCGGGATTATCGGCGGCAGTGGACTGTACTCCATGCCAGGACTTACGGAGACACAGGAAGTAGCTATTCAGACGCCGTTCGGCGAGCCGTCGGACAAGCTGGTGCTGGGCTCGCTCGATGGCCGGAGCGTCGCGTTTCTGGCGCGCCACGGACGCGGCCATCGGCTGCTGCCGAGCGAGATCAACTTTCGCGCGAATCTTTTTGCGATGAAGCTGCTAGGTGTGGAGCGGATTATCTCCGTATCGGCGGTGGGCTCGCTGAAGGAAGAGCACAAGCCCACGGACTTCGTCGTGCCGGACCAGTTCATCGATCGTACCTTCCTTCGGACGAGCACCTTCTTCGGTGATGGCATCGTGGCGCACGTTGCGTTTGGCGATCCCGTATGCGGCGTGGTGGCGAAGACGATTGCCGATGCGTGCGATGCGGAGAGCGTGACCGGCAAACGCGGAGGCACGTATGTGTGCATGGAAGGGCCGCAGTTTTCCACCCGTGCGGAGTCGAATCTGTATCGGAGCTGGGGCGCGGACGTGATCGGCATGACCAACCTGCAGGAGGCGAAGCTGGCGCGAGAGGCGGAGATCTGCTACGCGACGATGGCCATGGTGACCGACTACGACTGCTGGCGCGCGGGGCATGACGACGTGACGGTGGACCAGATTGTCGCGGTGATGCACCAGAACGCGGCCAACGCGGCGAAGGTGCTGCGCGCGGCGGTGCGGACTGTTCCGAAAGAGCGGAAATGTGCGTGCGCCTCGGCGATGCAGCACGCCATCCTGACCAGCCGCGATGCGATTCCCGCGGCGACCCGCGCGAAGCTGAAGCCAATCATCGGTAAGTATCTCTCGTAATTTCATTCAAAGGAACTGCATGTCCATTGTGGTGGTTGGCAGCGTTGCGTTCGACAGCATTGAGACTCCAAGCGGCCGCGTGGACCATGCGCTGGGAGGCGCGGCGACCCACTTTGCGCTGGCCGCGAGTTACTTCACACAGGTGCGCGTGATCGGCGTGGTGGGCGAAGACTTTACCGCTGAAAATGAAAATGTACTGAAGAAGCGTGGCGTGGATACGGCAGGCATCGAGCATGTATCTGGCAAGAGCTTCCACTGGACCGGCTCCTACACGCGCACGCTGAATGAAGCGGATACGCTGGCGACGGAGCTGAACGTCTTCGAGACCTTCACGCCGAAGATTCCGGCGAGCTATCGCGATTCGGAGTTTCTTTTCCTGGCGAACATCGATCCCAAGCTGCAGGCGCGGGTGCGCCACGAGATGCCGCAGGTGAAGATGGTGTGCGGCGACACGATGAACTACTGGATCAAGGACCACAGTGCCGCGCTGGCAGAGGTGCTGGTGGATCTGGACGTGCTGCTGATCAACGACGGCGAGGCCAAGATGCTGGCCGAGGACGCCAACCTGGTGCGGGCGGCGAAGAAGATTCTGGGAATGGGTGTGAAGACGCTGATCGTGAAGCACGGCGAGTATGGCGCGACGGTCTTCTTCAGCGAGCGGTCGTGTCCGGGCGCGAAGCCGGAGGCGCACGCCACGCCGTTCCGCGCGCCGGCGCTGCCACTGGCAGAAGTAGTGGACCCGACCGGCGCGGGCGACTCGTTTGCCGGTGGATTCTTCGGCTATCTCGCGTCACAGAAGGGCGAGCTGACGCCGGCGAACTTCCGCAAGGCGATGTTCTATGGCGGCGTGATGGGCTCGTTTGCGGTGGAGAAGTTTGGCACCGAGCGCACACAGCAGCTGACTCGTGAGGAGATCGATGCGCGCTTCCAGCAATTCCGCGCGCTCAGCCACCTTGACTGAGGCGAAGGGCCGGCCGCCGCGCGATGCTGGAACGGTCGCGCTGCTGAGCGCGGTGCTGACGCTGGCGGCGCTCGCCTTCTGCTCGCAGCATCAACTGCTGCTGCTTTACGGTGATGCGGTGGCTCACCTGCACATCGCGCGGCGGCTTCTCGATGCGCGCGAGCCTGGATTTCGCCAGCTTGGCTCGGTGTGGCTGCCGTTGCCGCACTTGCTGCTGATTCCGTTTGTGCTGAAGATGAGCTGGTGGCAAAGCGGCGTTGCGGGCGCAATTCCTTCGATGGCATGCTACGTCGCGTCCTGTGTCGGGTTGTACCGGCTGGCACTCTGTTTCGTCAGGCACTCGATTGCATGGCTCGCGGTTGCGTTCTTCGCGCTGAATCCAGGGCTGCTGTATTTCTCGACAACGGCGATGACGGAGCCGCTGTTTTTGGCGGAGATGATCTGGGCGGCGCTGCTGATCGCGCTGCTCGCCCGGCGCTCTGAAGCCGGCGAGGCGGAAGGGCTTGGGCGTTTGCTGCTGGGCGCTTCGCTGGTGCTGGTGTGCGCCGTGTTCACGCGCTATGACGGCTGGATCTATGCGGCTGCGGCGTGGTGCATTGCGTCGTGGATAGTGATGCGGCGACGCAATTTCCGTGAGCGCTTGACCGGCATCTGGCTATTGGCGACGGTGCTGGTGGTGATGGCGCCGCTGGTCTGGATTGCGTACAACGCGAAGCAGTTTCACGATCCATTCGATTTTCTGCGAGGACCGTATTCTGCGCGGGCGATTGAGGCGCGCACCTCTCCTTCCGGCGCCGGTCACTATATGGAGTACCACCGGCCGGTGGTGGCGACGCTTTACTTTCTTAAGGCGGCGGAGCTGGGCGCGGTGGTGCCTTACGCGACGCAAGTGATCCTTCTGATCTCGCTGATTGGCACGGCGTTCCTGTGGGTGCGCCGCCGGAGCGCCGCGCTTGCCGCTGCGATGCTGCTCTGGCTGCCGCTGCCGTTCTATGCATACGCGGTGGCTTACGGATCGGTGCCCATCTTCATTCCCGTGTGGTTTCCGCACTCCTGGTACAACACGCGCTACGGCATGGAGATGCTGCCGGCCTTCGCGCTGTTTGCGGCTGCGGCGCTGGAGGGCCTGGCGATGTGGCGGCAACGCTGGATGAGTTGGATGGTGCCGGCCGCTGCTGCGCTGATTGTGACGAACAGCATCCTGCTGCTGCGCTCCGGGCCGCTGGTCTTTCAGGAGGCGGTGGTGAATTCGCGCTCGCGCATTCCGTTCGAGAGCGCGCTGGCGAACTGGCTGCGAATCCTGCCACCCGGCAAGACGCTGCTGATGTCCACCTCCGAGCACATCGGGGCCGTGCAGCAGGCGGGAATCCCGCTGCGCAACATCATCAACGAGGGCGACTACTACGAATGGAATGCTGCACTGAAGGACCCGGCGGCGAAGGCGGACTACGTGGTGGCGCTCGATGGCGACACGGTGGCCAAGGCTGTTGCCGTGCACCCGCGGGGCTTGACGCTGCTGCAGATCATCTGCTCGACGGGCCAGCCGTGTGCCCGGGTCTATGCTGCAAAAACCGCCGCGGGCGCTATTGCCCAACCCGCCGCGGCGCTAGGGCCTAACCCGTCGCGGGCGCTATTGGCCGACTCGCCGTAGGCGCACTGGCAACACCCGGCGCGGGCGCCATTGCGAAATCTGCCGCGGGGTCGGCTCACCCCCCGCTGCCGCAAATCCGAAGGCCTTGGGGCCCGCGAAAACTGGCAGCTCCGAGTAGTCCAGGAGTGGGAGTGGCAGCAGTTCATGCGGATGGTAGCATCACGCGATGGGCGGCGCTCGCTTGCTTGCCCCGTAGAGAAGGCACGCGACAGCCATGATGATATTCGAGGCGAAGCACGCGCTGAGTTTCAGCAAACTGGAGCAGTGGGCCCTGACGGATACGGGCACGATGCGCCTGCTGCTGGCGTGTGCGCTCGGCGGCGTCATCGGCCTGGACCGCGAGTATCACCACAAGGCCTCCGGCGTGCGCACGAACCTGCTGATCTGCTTCGCGTCGGCGCTGTTCACGTATCTGTCGCCGCTGATCGCGGGGGAACTGAGCACGAGCAAGGGACAGATCGCGTCGAACATCGTGCAGGGCGTTGGGTTTCTGGGCGCCGGTCTGATCCTGCATAATCGTAACCGCATCAGTGGCTTGACCAGCGCAGCGACGGTGTTTGCGGTGGCGGCGGTGGGAATGACATGCGGCGCGGGGTTGTATCTGCCTGCTGCGTTTGCGACGCTCCTGATCCTGCTGGCGCTCGAGGCTGTGGGCGCGCTGGAGACATTTACGAACCTGAAGCTGCAGAGCCGCATTTACGAGGTGCGCGGTCCGGATTCCGATGCGATGTATCTGTCGGTACTGCAGGCGATGGACACGGAGCAGCGACGGCTGGAACCGGTGGACCGAGATAATCTCGCGGGGATGGCGCGCCTGTCCTTCATAGTGATCGCGACAAGAAGTGGCCATCGCCGTTTGACGGCGCTGCTGATGAAGGGCTCAGGAATCGAACGGGTGTTGACCTTCCGCAGTTGGGAGGAGGAGTGATCGAGTTCACGAAGGCGCATGCGTGCGGCAACGACTTTCTGATCGTCGATGCAGACCAGGTTGCTGGGCGCGATCTCGCACGGCTCGCGCGTGAGCTGTGCGCGCGCACCACCGGCGTTGGCGCGGACGGCGTCGAGTTCCTGACGCTGAGGAACGAGCAGGAGGCCGCTATCCGTCTTTACAACGCAGATGGCTCTGCCGCGGAGATCTCCGGCAACGGCACGCGCTGCGTTGCGGCGTGGATGGCGTACAGCGCCGGTCTTCACGCAGGCGACGAAGTTCGAGTGGAGACCGACGCAGGGGTGCGGATCTGCCGGCTGGAAAGCGCGAGCGGCGCCGAGTTCCAGTTCACCACCGGGATGGGCGTACCGCAGGTGCGGCGCGCGACGGTGACGCTGGATCGCGATCTGACTGTCGAAGGTGCAGTGGTGGCGATGGGCAATCCGCAATTCGTGGCGCTGGTGGAGAACGAAGATTTTTCCGTTGCAAGCCGCGCCTGGCAGGAGGCCGGGGCGGCGATCTGCACGCACCCGGACTTTCCTGCGCAGACCAATGTGGAGTTCGTGCGGCGGCTGGCGGATGACCGTATCGAGATTCGCATTTACGAACGCGGAGTGGGCCCGACTTCTTCTTCCGGCACGGGGACGAGCGCGAGCGCCGCGGCGATGATGGTCTTGGAAGGCGCGCCGTCGCGGCTGCGAGTGCTGGCGCCTGGTGGCGAACAGCTCGTTGAATGGCCAAATGCGAGCGCGGAACTGCGGCTGACCGGACCGGCTGTTGTACTGGCGCACGGCGAGTGGCTTGCGGGAGGCGCCGAGTGATGCCGCAGCCGATACGCCTTGCCGTGGTGGCGCCGGCGAGCAATGCGGATCCGGAGAAGGTACTGCGCGGGGTGGAACGGCTGCGCGCTCTCGGGCACACGCTCAAGCTGATGCCGCATGCGCTGACCCAGGCATGGCCGTACTTCGCCGCAACCGCAGAGCAGCGTCTGGAGGATCTGCACGCTGCCTTCGCCGATCCGGAGATCGATGCGGTGATTTGTATCCGTGGAGGTTACGGCAGCAACTATCTACTCGAAGGGCTGGATCTGGATTTGCTGCGCCGCAATGCGAAGCCCTTTATTGGATACAGCGACCATACGGCGATTGGGAC
>JAUTWX010000092.1 GCA_030838385.1 Acidobacteriaceae bacterium | reverse complement strand
AAATGCCACAAGCATGGTTACGAGTTGGATTGCCCGCATGACTGTCGTCCTTCCGGGCGGCGACTTCACCGCGCGCGTACCAGAGTATAGCGGGACTGGGTACGCTGGCGGCTATCTCTTCCGGAGGGCGGCGCGGGCGGCGTCGCGCGCCTGCGTGGCAGCAGGGGATAAGGGCGTCTGGGTGGGCATGCGGGCGAGCAAGGCCTCGAGCAGGTAGGTGTGATTTTCGAATAACGCGAGCGGAACGGGATCGGGGGGCGACTTCTGCCAGACGATCCCGTCCTGCTGCACGGAATCGAGCCACTTCTGAAAGCTGGTGAGCTGAAAGTCGTCGCGGGTGATGACGCAGAGGAGAGCGACGGCGAGGCGGTCCTGCTCGCCGAAGGTGTAGACGTGGCCGGCCGAGTGGAGACGCTGCTCGACGGCGGTGAAGAGCGCCTGCTGGTCGGGGACAGTGAAGTGCGGATTGCGAGCGAGAGCGGCGAGCAGGTCCGCGGTGTGGGCGGTGGAGTGGATCCAGCCTTTGGTGGGATCGAAGCCGCGGGTGTCGCGCTCGTCGCGCAGATACGCGAGGGCGCTGGCGAGCAGATCGCGGTACTGGGCAGGTGAGAGGAAGGGTTGCTGGAGATCACGTTCGGCGAAAGAGGCGAGGGTGAGCGCTGAGAAGGAGCGTTTGAAGACGGAATCGGTGCCGGACTCGCCGATGGCTGCGGTGAGGTTGTGTTGCAGCGACGGGAGCAGGGTGAGGAGTTGCGCGTCTGTGAACTGCATATCGGGGAGCTGCGCATGCCTGATCCAGACATCGAGGGTGGTGTAGGCGAGAGTGTCGCGGAGCTCGGGATCGGGCGAGGCGAGCCAGGGGGTGAGTTCCTGGGCGAGGGTGAAGGCGGAGGCGCCTGCGGGAACGGAGAAGTGATGGGCTGCGATGTCTCGGAAGTACTGGCGGTTGTGTGCGGGCGTGAGGGTGGACGCGGCAGCTTGTGCGTGCGCCATGGGGCAGGCAGCCAGCGTAAAAGACACCAATGCTGTTACGAGAGGGCTGGACATGATCGCTCTTTCCTCGCTGCGTGGCATGGCTACAGACACCATCGCGCTGGAAGCGCTTCGGGAGCCGTACGCACTACAGTATCGCGAGGATTGTGCCAGCGAGAGACTCTGGGGCCCACGTCTCGACGGGGAGACGTGGGATACCCGATTTCCTTGCCGAATAGCTGAGTGTTTCCTTAGCGCATGCCGCCGGCGGCGAGGAGGATTTCGCCGGTGAGCCAGCCGGAGTCGGGTGAGGCGAGAAAAACGGCGAGCGGGGCGATATCGGTGACCTTGCCGATGCGTCCGAGCGGGGTGTCGGCGATCATTTGCTTCTCCCAGTCGCTGCCGATGACACCGGCGGTGACGGTGCCTTCGGTCTCGACGCCACCGGGGTTGATGGAGTTGACGCGAATCTTGCGCGGGGCGAGCTCCTTGGAGAGCACGTGGGTGATGGAGTCGACGGCGCCCTTGGTGGCGGTGTAGACGACGGTGTTCGGCGGATTGATGCGGGTGATGGTGGAGCCGATGTTGATAACGTTGCCGCCTTCCGGGTTGAAGATCTTCAGCGCCTCGCGCGTGGTCTGGAGCAGGCCGAGCACGTTGATGTTGAAGTGGCGATGGAAGTCGTCCGCGGTGAAGCCCTCGAGCGGCGAGAAGTTGTAGACGCCGGCGTTGTTGACCAGGATGTCGACATGGCCGTAGGCCTTTTTTGTTTCGGCAAAGAGACGCTCGACGTCGGCGATTTTGGCGACATCGCCCTGCACGGCGATGGCCTTGCCACCCTTGGCGGTGATGTCGGCAACGACCTTGTCCGCGCCCTCGCGGCTGGATGCGTAGTTGACGACGACTTTGGCGCCGGCGGCGGCAAGGTCGCGGGCAATCTCTGCGCCGATGCCCTTGGACGCGCCGGTGACGACGGCGACCTTTCCCTGAAGCTTGCTCATGGTGTTCTTCTCCTCAATTCGACAATTAGATGCTTATCGAACTGTAGAAAAGATGATGGGTGGGAAGAAAGGATGCGGGATTTTAGGTGGAAGAGGCGATCAGAGGTGGGCGAGGCGGTCGAGGTAGGCGCGGAGGATGTCGCGCTGGAGGATGAGGTTGGCGAATTTGCCCTGTCGCTCGATGCGGATGAGGCCGGCGTTTTCCAGCTCTTTCATGTGGTGGGAGAGGGTAGCGGCACTGATGGGCTGGGTTTCGTGGAGGCAGGTGCAGGGCGTGGCGCACTGGCGGCGGCCGATCTCGGCGAGGATCTCGTAGCGGCGGGGTGCGGCTAGGGCGCGGGAGATGAGGGAGAACTGGCGGTCGGTAATTCCGTTTTGCTTCGCGGGGGTTGCGGCCCGTCTGGCCGGGATTTCGGCCCTCTTCATCGTGATTCCGGCTCGCTTCGCCGCGCGGGTACGCTTTTCTGCCATCGGTTCTTACCTTACCGCGCGGAGGCGGGAGTTTGCTGGAGAAATTAACGTTGCGCCGGTTGACATACATCTTGCGCTTACATACCGTCAGAACATGTCGAAATCTCTCCGCATCGCCGCGCAGTGTTGTTGCAGCCTGCTGCGCCGGGTTCGGCTGGAGCACGGTTTGCGTTGGTAACGCGCTGATCGAGACATATAAGCTCTGAAGTCCGAATGCCCTGTCGCAGCCAGCTCTGCGGCGGGGCTTTTCATTTCTCCCCCAACTCGACGCGGAACTGGCTCACCTTCAACGCACGAAGCGGAAGGAAGATGCCATGAGTGACGAGATAGGAAAGCCGCAGAAGCGAAACTCCGAGAAGCGAAACCCCCAGAAGCGAAACTCCGAAAAGACAGAGAGCGGCGCGACGGCGGCGGTGGTGCAGCGCGGCCTGTCGCTGGATAGCTGGGCGGTTCTGCTGGCGCTGGCGGCTGCGGCGCTGGTGAAGCTGCACATCCTGAACTCAGTGAAGTGGTGAGGAGGCAGCGATGAGCACATCTTCTGTTTCTCCGTCTGTTACTACTGCGTCGTCCGCTGGCGCGGGCGTTGCCGCCGGGCTTCCTGCTGGCGACGCAAAGGCCACCGAGCCGCTGCCGCTTCGCTTGTTGCGGCTGGTGCCAGGACTGTTGCTACTGGCCGCGGTTGGCTTTGGGGGCAAGCTGATCGAGCAGTCGATTGCGCGCTATGGCAAGGCGCATCACCTGACGCTGCCGAATATCGAGTATGTGCTGTGGGCGATTCTGATCGGGCTGGTGCTGGCGAATACTGTCGGCCTGCCGAAGATATTTGTCGCAGGCGTGGCGACGTATGACTTCTGGCTGAAGGTTGGAATCGTGCTGCTGGGTTCGCGTTTCCTGATCGGCGATGTGCTGCGGCTGGGCGGGATCAGCCTGGGGCTGGTGGCGATCGAGATCACGCTTGCGCTGGCCTTGATGCACGGACTGGGGCGTGTATTTGGACTAAAGCCGAAATTGACTTCGCTGCTGGCAGTGGGGTCGGCGGTGTGCGGCGTGTCGGCGATCATTGCAACGCAAGGCGCAATCGATGCGGACGAAGAGGAGTCCTCGACGGCGATTGCGGCGATCCTGGCGCTGGGCGCACTGTCTCTGTTTACCTTTCCGCTGATTGGGCACAGCCTCCACCTGGGCGACCACGCCTATGGGTTGTGGGCGGGGCTGGCAGTGGACAACACGGCGGAGGCGACGGCGGCGGGCGCGCTGTACTCGGATGTGGCGGGCCGGTTTGCCGTGCTGGTGAAGACGACGCGCAACGCGATGATCGGCTTCGTGGTGCTGGGCTATGCGCTGTATTGGTCGTCGCGCGGACAGGCGCAGCGTGTGGGCAACAAGGCACGGTTTCTGTGGCAGAAGTTTCCGCGCTTCGTGCTGGGATTTCTGCTGATCTCGCTGCTGGCGAGCGTGGCGGTATTTACCAAGCCGCAGTTGACGGCGCTGGGGAACCTGTCGCGGTGGGCGTTCCTGCTGACGTTTGCGGGTGTGGGACTGCGCACGAATATTCGCGAGCTGGGGAAACAGGGATGGAAACCGCTGGCTGTGGGGGCAGCGGGTGAGGTGTCGATTGCTGCGATCACGCTCGCGCTGGTGTTTGGGGCAGACCGGTTGTTCCACGTCTGAGGATTTGCCATCCACGCAGACGCGGGACTGGCCGTCTGGGCGATTGCGCCTGCGGCGCGAGATGTGGGGCACCCGGCCGGTGGTAGACACGGTTGTGGCCGGTTACACTCCCTTGCATGGTTTCCGTTGCGGAACGATGGCGCACCAATTCCGATGTTTTGCTCAATGTCTTCGACCTCGCGGGAACGCTGGTGTTTGCGCTGGAAGGCGCGATGCGCGCGATCCGCGGCGAGCTGGACTTTCTGGGACTGCTGGTGCTGGCGTTTGTAACCGCGGTGGGCGGCGGCATCATCCGCGATCTGCTGA
>JAUTWX010000081.1 GCA_030838385.1 Acidobacteriaceae bacterium | reverse complement strand
ACATCGATGGCGTGCGCGACGATGCGCAGTACTTCCGCGATCTTTCGAACACCGAGCAGTTGGATGTGGTGGAGGGGCCGGCGGCGGTGCTCTACGGGCGCGGCTCTTCAGGCGGGCTGGTGAACCGCGTCACCAAGAAGCCGACGATGGAGGGGCGGGAAGGGACCATCGGCGTGACCGGTGGCAGCTATGGCGAGCGTCGCGTGGAGGCGGATGCGTCCGACTCGTGGCTGCACAACACGCTGGGCGGCCGGCTGACCGGCGCGGGCGAGTACACGGGCAGCCAGCGGCACTACTACTATATGAACCGCTACGCCTTTGCACCGACGCTGCGCTGGCGACCGAGCGATCGCACCGACATGTACGTGCAGGTGGAGCGGCTGCGGGACGAGCGGCTACCGGACCGCGGCGTACCTGCGGTGAGCGGGCCACAGGGCGTGGTGCCGATTGGCAACTATTACGGATACATTCTAGGCACGCCGACCGCGACCGCTCCGCACGACTTCATCCATGAGGGCGCGACGGACGAGACCTTCGACCTTCGACACGACTTCGAAGACGGCTGGCACCTGCACGAGATCTTCCGCAACGCGGGCAACGTGGTGGACTGGTCAACGATCTATCTGAATCAGCTTGATTCGGATGGCGTGATCATCGCTGGGCAATCCTCGACCCATGCGCATCGAATGGCGGAGACTTTGCTGGCTGCCGAGGCCGATGCAGCAGACGGCGTTGCGAGTACAGCAGACAACCCGGTGATCTCGCGCGGCCAGTACAACGCGAAGACGTTTCAGCGGAATATTTTCGACCAGCTCGAGGCATATCGAAATGGGCGCTTTGCCGGTGTGGGGCATCTGCTGCTGGTGGGCGGCGAATACGGGCGGCAGACGCTCGACCGGCTGCAGTTCACCGGCACGGCCCCGACTATCACGCTTTATAACTCGGTGCCCGATCTTGCGCCGACGCTGAGCACGACGCCTTCGGTGAACAATCGCTTCTTCGCGCAGACCGCGGCGTTTTACGTGCAGGACCTGGTGCAACTGGCGCCGCAGTGGAAGCTGATGGCAGGGGCGCGCTTCGATAACTACAAGCAGACGCTGCACCAGCGACTGCCCGGCTCTCCCGACCTGGGGCGCGTGGACAACAAGTGGAGCCCGCGTGTGGGATTGCTGTACCAGCCGCGGCCGTGGAGCACGGTGTATGCGAGCTACTCGCGAAACTTCGATCCGTCGGGCGAGTCGCTGAGCCTGGCGGCGAACAACGCGCAACTGGCGCCGGAGCGGACGCAGAATTATGAGGGGGGCGCGAAGTTCTCAAGCCTGGGCGACAAGCTGGTCTCGACCGTGGCGGTGTATGACCTGGACCGCGACAACATCAAGACGACGAACCCGGCCAACCCGTCGCAACTGATTCTGGCGGGCGAGCAGCGCACGCTAGGGGCGAGCCTGTCGTTCCAGGGCAGCATGACGCCGCGCTGGATGGTCTACGGCGGCTATGCATACCAGGATGCCGTGGTGACGAAGTCCAATGCGAGCTTCAATGGAGTTTCGTTCCAGGGCAAGCGGCCGTACGATGTTCCGCTGCACAGCGGGAGTGTGTGGTCGACCTATCGCTTCGCCAACGGCTGGGGAGCGGGCGGCGGCGTGTACTTCAATACGGACAGCTTTGCCTACACCGATAACCTGGTGGAGCTGCCGGGCTATACGCGGCTGGACGCGACGGTGTTTTACCACCGGCGGCACGCGGAGATTGACGCGCATCTCTCGAATCTAACCAACGCGCGCTACTACGACTCGTCGCACTCGGACCTGGAGTTGTTTCCCGGCGCGCCGATCAGCGGAACTGTGACAGCACGCTACCGCTTCTAAGCTGGACGGCGCGGTATCGCTTCTGACTGGTATCGCTTTGAAGACAGATGCCCTACTCGCTGCGGAGAACCTCCATCGGTTCGACGAGCGAGGCGCGGTATGCGGGACGCCATGCTGCGATGATCGAAAGCACACCGAAGAGACCGAGGACGAGCGCGTAGGTAAGCGGATCGGCGGGGCTGGTCTCGAAGAGGAAGCGGCGCATGAGGCTGTTGACTGCCAAGGCGCCGGCGAGGCCGACGATCGCCCCGGTTGCGGTGAGCGTGAGGCTCTCGCGAATGATGAGCATGGAAACCTGGGTGCGGTTTGCGCCGAGCGCGAGGCGTAGACCGAACTCACGCATGCGCCAGTTCGCGGTGTAGGCGATGAGGCTGTAGACGCCGATGGTGCCGACGCCGATGGCGAGCAGCGCGAAGACAGTGAGCAAGGTGGCGAGCGAGCGGGGCGCGGCAGTGGAGGCGGCGACGACTTCGTCCATGGTGCGGATGCGCGTGACCGGGATGCGGGGATCGAGCTCAGCGACCATGCGTCGCAGCTCACTGGCGACTTCTCCGGCGCCGAGGTTCGAGCGCAGGACAATGTTCATCACCGGCTTTTCGTCATTCGGGCTTAGCGGGAGATAGACCTCCCAACCACCCTTTTCGAGGCTCTGGTGGTGTGTGTCGCTGACGACGCCGACGACGACGGATGCGGTCTTCATGTCCATGACGGCGGGCGAGGGCTCGATGGTGACGGACTGAAGGCGCTTGCCGATGGGGTCCTGGTTGGGCCAGAGATAGGCGGCGAGCGATTGATTGACGAGGATGGCGCGGCTGGTGCCGGTGGCGTCGAGTGACTCGAAGAGGCGCCCGCGAAGGAGGTGGATTCCCATCATCGGGAGATATTGCGAGGAGACGATGCTGCTGGATGCTTCCATGGAGAGCCGGCTGGGACTGCGGGGATGGCCTTCGGCGTCGAAGACGTACCAGGCATCGAGTCCGGAGAGAGGGAGCGCATCGATGAGTGCGGCGTCCGTGACTCCAGGCAGTCCATGAGCGCGCGTGATGAGGTTCTGGTAGATAGCCGTGCAGGCGCCTTTGCTGTGGCAGGCATCGCGATCGAGCGAGATCTGCGCGCTGACGAGGCTCGCGGTGCGGAAGCCGGGATTGACGTTAGAGAGACGCGAGAGGCTGCGCAGCATGACACCGGCAGCGGTGATGACGACGACGGCGAGCGCGATCTGGCCGATGACGAGCAGACGCGAGTTGCGGAAGCGGCCTGCCGAGCCGAAGACGTTGGTGTCATTCAGGCGGAGCGAGCTTTCGAGGTCGGGACCGGCGGCCTTCCATGCGGGCGCGAGGCCGGAGAGCACACCGGTGATAAGCGAGACGATGGCAGCGAAGACCAGCACATCGGCGCGGAGAGCGATGTTGGCGAGGCGTGGCGTGTCCGGCGGGAGCAGCAGCTTGAGCGCGTGAAGGGTAACAGCCGCGAGCACGATTCCGGCGGCGCCGGAGAGCACCGCAATGACACCGCTCTCGGTGAGCACTTGCTGCAGCAGGCGGCGTGCGTTGGCGCCCAGGGCGCGGCGCAGCGCCATCTCACGCTGGCGCGATGCCGCACGAGCGAGCATGAGGTTGGCAACGTTGGCACAGGCGATGAGCAGCACCAGGGCGACTGCACCGAGAAGCAGCAGCAGCTTGGGGCGCATGTCGCCGACGACGGAGTCGAGCAGCGATGCAACCGATATGTTCGCGGCCCAGTTGTCCGGCATGCGCCAGGGGAAGAGGGTAAGCATCTGTGCGTGGAAGGAGCGCAGCTCGGCCTGCGCGAGTGCGGGTTTTACACCATCCTTCAAGCGGCCGATGGCGCGAAAGCCGAAGACGGCCCAGGGATCGTAGGCATCACTGGGCTTGAAGGAGATGGGTATCCAGAACTGGGTTGTCGTGTCGGGAAACGAGACGCCGGCAGGGGCAACGCCGATGATCTCGCGATCGACACCGTCGATCAGGATCTTCTTGCCGAGCGCGCGGGGATCGCTGCCGAAGTGCTGTTGCCAATAGCCGTGACTTAGAACGACGATGCGGTCCTGGCCGGTTTCTTCTTCAGACGCGGAAAAAAAGCGGCCCGGGGAGGGCCGGACACGAAGCGTGTCGAAAAGGTTGATGCTGACGGTGCTGCCGAAGGCGCGGTCCGATGTACCGCCGTCGGTGACGTTGTACTCGGTGTTGAGCGTATAGCCGGAGATGGAGGAGAAAGTGGTGGCGCGATGCTGATACTCACGGATCCAGCCTTTTGGGAAACCGAGGTAGTCGGTCTGGGGGTCGATCTGAGCCAGGCGGTCGGCGTGGGGAAAGGGCAGCGGCTGAAGCAGGATGGAGTCGAGCACGCTGAAGATGGCGGTGTTGGCACCGATGCCGAGCGTGAGTGTGAGGATGGCGACGGCCGCGAAGCCAGGGTTGCGGCGGAGTTGCCGCAGCGCGTAGCGCAGATCCTGCATGAACCTCTTCTTCATCTGATTTCTTCCTCACTGGGAAGAAGTGGCATGCGAGCTGCCATTCGTGCCAATTGCGATAAGCATCATGAGCTGAGGGAGATAGAGGTTTCGGTTGCGTCTTGTGGAATGTCGGGTTGCGTCCGGTATTGCGCGCGGATGTCCGGACGCGAACATTCGCCGGCGCTCGGGCTCGGTGGTGACGCGAGCGAGCAGCAGATCCCTTCGCTTCGGTCGGGATGACCAGGGGCAGAGCCTTCGTTGCGGTTTTGTGTTGGATTGGCCCAAAGGCCTTCCGATTTCTCCAAGCCGACGGGGGAGCGGCACGTCTATCCTTCCAGTGCAGTCGAAAGTGGAGGCTGGTGGATGGCGGAGCGGGGCGAATCGGGTACTGCACTGGATGCGGAGCTGACTTCCCCGGCGGACCAGCCGCTGGCGCCCTCGGGTGGCTCCGCCGTTTCGCCGCACGAAGGGCACGCGGCACATCTGCCGCAGTTGTCGCAGGGACGGCGTGCGGCAGCGGCCTTCATCTTCGTCACCATCACGCTGGACATGCTGGCGATGGGGATGATTGCGCCGGTGCTGCCGCAGCTCATCACCAGCTTCATGGGCAACAACACGGCGAGCGGCGCGGAGATGTTCGGCATCTTCGGGACGGTCTGGGCAGTGATGCAGTTTGGCTTTTCGCCGTTGCTGGGGTCGCTGTCGGACCGTTTCGGCCGCCGGCCGGTGGTGCTGCTGTCGAACTTCGGTCTAGGCGTGGACTACCTGGTGATGGCGATGGCGCCGACGCTGGCGTGGCTCTTCGTGGGCCGCGTGGTGTCTGGCATCACGTCGGCGAGTATTCCGACGGCGATGGCGTACATCGCGGACGTGACTGATCCGAAGAAGCGCGCGGAGGCCTTCGGCATGGTGAGCGCGGCCTTCGGGTTAGGTTTTGTGCTGGGGCCGGCGCTGGGCGGCGTGCTCGGCAATGTGAGCCCGCGGCTGCCCTTCTGGGTGGCGGGCGGGATGAGCCTGCTAAACGCGATGTACGGTCTGTTTGTGCTGCCGGAGTCGCTGCCGCGCGAGCACCGCGGCATCTTCTCGTGGAAGCAGGCGAATCCGCTGGGCTCGCTAACCCTACTGCGGCGGCACCGCGAGCTCTTCGGCATGGGGTGCGTGCTGTTGCTGAGCTACCTGACGCAGCAGTCGCTGGTGAACACCTGGGTGCTGTACACGGACTACCGC
>JAUTWX010000542.1 GCA_030838385.1 Acidobacteriaceae bacterium | reverse complement strand
CAAGCTCGAGCTCGAGCTTGTCGATGGCCTCCTGGATGAGATCGCCGTAGCGATCACCGACGTGCTGGAAGTCAGTGGAAGGAATGCGGACGAAGAGAATGCGTCCGTTGAGATGGCTCATGCGCGTCGGCTTGAGGAAGGTGTTGAAGGATTGGCGATTGACCTTTTTTTCCAGTGCCCCGAGGATGCGTGTCCATGGATCGATGATGCTCGTGCTGGTTGGAACAAAAGACATACGCTTCCTTCAACTGACGCAAGGCGCCCGAGTGGATCGCGAGTAGTTGAGAAAAAGAAGCAACAGCGCGCCTCCTCGATGGAGACGCGGTGGGTGCAGGCTCGCGGCCTGCGGGTCAGCTTCTTTGGCTCCTCTACCGGGAATCGCGCCGCGACGGGGAATCTGTTCGCAGGCGCTAGTTCGATCCAGGGTTGGGGCGTGACGCCAGAAAATTCAGTTGTGAACGGAGCCGATACTAGCACAGACGGAAGCATCGAGTGAGCAGCATTGTCACCAAAATGTTGTGTTGCACCACTGCTTGTGAAGACGTGCGAAGTAACGCCGAAGACGCTCATGTTTTGTGGTGAGTTGACGACAACTTGACGACACAGACGCGATGCATGCGAAGAAGTAGCGCAAGCGAAGATGAAGATTCGCGGCGGCGAAGGACTTCGCGCCTTCGAACGAGGACGCCTGTCGTCGGCGCCCAGCGAATTAAGCTTAAGCCGAAGTGAAGGAACATTCTGCGCGGCAGAGAAGTGGCGCGCCCGCAAGGGAAGGCTTTGCCGGATTTGCACAGAATCGGCTATACTCAGAACTTGCCCGCAAGGCAGTGATTCTCTTCATCAGGACAGTTCGATGCCCAAGCGTACCTTCCAACCCAACCGCCGCCACCGTTCGAAGGTGCATGGCTTTCGCGCGCGTATGAAGACCAAGGCTGGAGCGGCTGTGCTGTCGCGCCGTCGCGCCAAGGGACGGCACCGTGTCTCCGTGTCGCCGGGCTTCCGCGACTAATCCGAGACGAGTTGCGTCCTCCGGCTCCGCGCCGGCAGGACGCGACCGACGCCGAACCCCTATCGCAGTGCCTCTTTCCACTGCCGCTCCGCTGCCCACCAAGCCTCTACCTGCGACATCGTCTCTGTTCCCGACGCCGGGGATCGCCGCGGATCCGCCTCTAGCGAACGGCGCTGTCCCTTCGGATGCGCGCGACTGGCGACTGCACAAGCACGCCGACTACCAGCGCGTGTACCAGGCGAGCCGGAAGCAGTTCTCCGCATTGCTGACCTATTTTGTTGCCGCGCAGCCTGCGGAGTGCGCGGGCGCGGGACCGCGGATAGGCATTACCGCGGGCAAGGTGCTGGGCAAGGCGGTGGAGCGCAACCGCATCAAGCGGCGCATGCGGGCTGCGATTGTGAGCAATCTCGACGCGCTGCGCGTCAACGTCGACGTGGTGCTGCATCCGAAGCGCAGCGTGCTGACTGCAGAGTGGACTGCGCTAGGGAACGAAGTACGGCGCATTTTCGTAAAGATCGAAGAGGGCAATACGCGCGGCCTTCCGGAGCGCGGTGCTCCGGAAGGTAAAGCCCCGGAGCGTAAAGCATGATGCGCTGGATGCTGTGGCTTTACAAACATGGCGTGTCGCCGATGCTCCATGCCGCGGCCGGGATGACCGGTGCGTGCCGCTTCCAGCCGACGTGTTCGGAGTATGCAGCGCTGGCGATTGCCACCTATGGGCCGCTGCGCGGCGGCTGGCTGGCGATGCGGCGTGTGTTGCGGTGCCATCCGCTGTGCCGGGGCGGTTTCGATCCGGTGCCAGGCACAGGTTACGACGGCGTGGGGGCGGGTCGCGCATCCGGTCACGGCCCTGTGACCTGATGCATTTACCATGATGTGAGAGGCAGCGCCTCTGGCAGCCCGGGCCTGAGCTGGCCGATTCCCTTTTGCGCGCGCCCTCGATCCTTCGTTTTATGAGCAGAAAGAGTTTCCTTGGCAGAGATACAAAATCCCAACCAGAAGAGCGGCGGTAAACAGCAGGACTCCCGCTCGTTCCTGGTCTTTTCACTGGTCTTCGTGGTGATGTTGCTGGCACTGCAGTACTTCCGGCCGAAGAAGCCGGAGCCGCAGCCCGCTGAACAGAAACAGCAGCAGAAGCAGAGCGCCGCGGCTCCAGCGTCGCCTGCGACAGACAGCGGCAGCAATGCCGCCGCGCCTGCTGGAAATGCCACAGGACCGGCGGCAGCCTCTGTGGCCGCGAGTGGCGAGCAGACCACCACCGTGGAGAACGAGAACTACCGCATCGTCTTCACCAATCGCGGCGCCGAGGTAAGGAGCTGGGTGCTGAAGCGGTACGAGGACGATAATGGCAAGCCGCTGGACCTGGTGAACCGGGAGGCTGCGGCAAAGTTTGGTTATCCGCTGTCGCTTTACAGCTATGACGCGGGGCTGCGCCAGCGGATGGCGACGGCGCTCTATGTGCCGTCGGCGACGGGGAGCCTGGCGGTGCCGGGCGAGCTGACCTTCGACTATTCGAGCGGTGGCCTGGTGGTGAAGAAGACCTTCCGCTTTGACGCGAGCTATGTTGTTCACGTCACGGCGTCGGTGACGAATAATGGCAGCCCACTGCCTACGCTGGTGGCGTGGCCGGCGGGAATCGGCGACCAGAACACGCTGGCTTCCTATTCCAAGGCACAGTTCGATACCTCGCAGAATGGCAAGTTCGAGAAGACGGCAACCAAGAAGGTAAGCGGCGGCGCGACTTTGAACGGGCCGTTCGACTACGCAGGGATCAGCGACCTGTATTTCGGCGCGATCTTCCTGCCGGACCAGCCGGAACAGACGTCCGTGATCTCGCTGAACAACGCATGGAGCATTCCGAAGGACCCCAAGCAGCCGAAGGGCGCGACCGAGTCGGTGCCGCTGTTGGGTGCGGCGGTGGGCTCGATGAGCACGCCGGTGTCGCTGCGCGTCTTCGCCGGGCCGAAGGTCATCTCCGTGCTGAACAGCGTGAAGTCTACGTCGGCCAACGGCACCGAGACAGGACCAAACCTGGAGCCGATCCTGAACTTCGGCTGGTTCGGCTGGATTGCGAAGCCCCTGTTTGTGGTGCTGCGCTTTACCTACGACCACATCGTGGCGAACTGGGGCTGGTCGATCCTGATCCTGACCCTGCTGCTGAACCTGCTGATGCTCCCGACGCGCATCACCATGATGAAGTCCGCGCTGAAGATGCAACGCATTCAGCCGGAGATGCAGCAGATCAAGGAGAAGTACAAGAAGTACAAGGCCACCGATCCGCGGCGCCAAGACATGAACAAGGAGATCATGGAGCTGCAGCGGCGGGAGGGCGTGAACATGTTCGGCGGCTGCCTGCCCATGCTTATCCAGTACCCGCTGCTCTACGGCTTCTACGAGATGCTGGAGAACGTGATCGAGCTCAGGCATGCGCACTGGTTCTGGCTGCACGACCTGGCCGCGCCGGACGCGCTGCACATCCTGCCGATCTTCGTCATCCTGACCATGTTCACCACGTCGTACCTGTCGCCTTCGCCGGGGGTGGATCCGGCGCAGCAGAAGATGATGGCCTTCATGATGCCGCTGATGTTCGGCTTCATCATGCTGAACATCGGGTCGGGCGTGGCGCTGTACTGGGCGGCCGGCAACCTGATCACGACGGGGATGCAGGTGATCATGAACCGCACCGGTATGGGCAAGCAGATGCGCGAGATTGCGGCCAAGCGTGCGGCGAAGCGGCTGCCGCGCAGTGGCCGGCGCACCGCGTAAAAGCCTTAAGAAAGACATCAGCAAACGCGATATAGGATAGAGAGCTATGCCGATCGAAGACTACCGTGCCGCGGCCAATACGATTTCCGAGTTCCTGAAACTGCTGGTCGCCAGCGGCGGACTGCGGCTGAAATACCGCATCACGGCGGGCGCGGGCGCTGCCGATCCGGATGGTCTGGAAGCACGCGAGATCTACGTGGAGATTGCCGGGCCGGACGCTCCGCTGGTGACGCAGCGGAACGGCGAGCTGCTGCGGGCGCTGGAACACATCGCGGCCAAGATGGTGCGTCTGGAGCCGGAGGAGCATGATCGCATCTCCTTTGATAGCGGCAACTTCAAGGCGATGCGTGCGCGAGAGATGAAGCTGGCGGCTGATGCGGCGGCAGAGCGTGTGCGGCGCAGCGGCGCGCCCTACAGCTTTCAGCCGATGAGCTCTCGGGAGCGGCGGATGCTGCACCTGGCTTTCCGGCAGTTCGACGATCTGGAGACGGAGAGCAGCGGCGAAGGGCTGCGTCGCTTTGTGGTGGTTTACCGCAAGGGCGACAAGCACGTGCCGCCGGCCGAGGCGCCATCGTTCCAGCGCAGTGGTGGTCGCGGAGGACGGGATTCGCGCGGTGGTGGACGGGGTCCGGGACGCAGAGATGACCGGCGCAGCGGTGGCGGCGGCGATCGGCGTGGCCCGCGCGGACCGCGTCGCTGATCTGCATGGTGCTGAGCGGCAGCCCGGCCAATCCCTGAGGCGCAGTCCGGCAACCGATATGCCAGTGAAGATATGACCGGGAGCACTGCCATCCCGAGCATTGCCGAAGACACCATCATTGCGGTAGCCACGCCGCCAGGGCGCGGCGGTATCGGGATTGTGCGGCTCTCTGGCCCGGATGCGCGGCATCTGCTTTCGACACATTTACAGTTGCGATCTCCGCTGCTGGCGGGACGAGCGCGCTACTGCGCTATTGTGGACGGCGGTGCGCGATTGGACGAAGGTGTGGTGACTTACTTTGCCGCGCCGAACTCGTATACCGGCGAGGACGTGCTGGAGGTTGCGGCGCATGGCTCGCCGGTGATCCTGGACCTGCTGGTGCGGCGGGCGCTCGAAGCAGGTGCGCGGCTGGCGCGTCCCGGCGAGTTTACGCAACGGGCTTTTCTGCACGGCCGGATCGATCTGACGCAGGCCGAGGCAGTACGCGATCTGATTGCGGCGGAGACGCTCTACCAGGTGCGTGTAGCTGCAGAGCAGCTTGGCGGCGCGCTGAGCCGGCGGGTAGCTCCGGTGAAGGAGCAACTAGTCGCGCTGGTGACGCTGCTCGAAGCGGGCATCGACTTTGCGGAAGACGATATCGACGTGACGCCGGATGCGGAGATTGCGCGGCGGCTGGATGCGCTGGATGCGGCATTGGCGCCGATTGCCGCGA
>JAUTWX010000168.1 GCA_030838385.1 Acidobacteriaceae bacterium | reverse complement strand
CCCCGCTCCGCTCCGGCAGCGGAAAGATCCACTGGATGT
Organism: Acidobacteriaceae bacterium; assembly: GCA_030838385.1. Taxonomy (GTDB): domain Bacteria; phylum Acidobacteriota; class Terriglobia; order Terriglobales; family Acidobacteriaceae; genus KBS-83. Next base: position 11,576 of record JAUTWX010000168.1, on the reverse strand, counting down.
AGTCGTGCACCATCTCCAGCCGCCTATCGTCCCAGCCCACAATCTCGTCGAACGAGCGCGGTCGTCATCCACTCCGCCGGCAAAAAAGCGCGTCAGCCTATCCCCATCCCGACTCATAGCACTCTAGAAGCACCTCGCCGGCGCATCGTTGCCGCGCGCGCCCATCTGCACACTCCCGTCGCTCTCGCGAGACCGATAAGCTAAATCGAGCACGCATGCCCGAAACCGCCCCTCCAGCCGACTTGCCAGACCTGCCCAAAACCCGGCAGCCCCACGGCCGCGCCGCCGCCCTCGCCGTCGCCACCGGCATCCTGCTCTCCAAGATCATCGGCCTCGTCCGCGAGCGCGTTTTCGCCTATTACTTCGGCAACTCCATGGCCGCGGACGCCTTCAAGGCCGCCTTCCGCATCCCCAACATGCTGCAGAACCTCTTCGGCGAAGGCGTCCTTTCGGCATCGTTCATCCCCGTCTACGCCCGCCTCAACGCCGAGGAGCGCCACGAAGAGGCCACCCGCACCGCCGCCGCCATCTTCGCCATCCTCGTGCTCGTCGCGTCGGTGCTCGTGCTGCTCGGCGTGCTCTTCGCTCCGCTGTTGGTCGACATCATCGCCTACGGATTCAAAGACGGCACGCGTCTGCTCACCATCCAGCTCGTCCGCATCCTCTTTCCTGGCGCGGCGCTCCTCGTGCTCTCGGCCTGGTGCCTCGGCATTCTCAACAGCCATCGGCGCTTCTTCCTCTCCTACACCGCGCCCGTGGTCTGGAACATCGCCATGATCGCGACCCTCGTCTGGCAGGGCCGCAGGCTCTTCGCTCACGGCATCACCGCGGCCTCGATCGCCGAGCCGCGCCTCGCGGTCGCGCTCGCTATCGGCTCAGTCATCGGCTCTGCGCTGCAGTTCTGCGTTCAGTTGCCAGCAGTCCTGCGCCTGCTCAGCCCACTCGAGTGGAAGGCCACCTTCCGCTCCGAGCACGTACGCACCATCGTGCACAACTTTTTCCCCGTCTTCATCAGCCGCGGCGTCGTGCAGTTGAGCGCCTTCGTCGACCAGATGCTCGCCAGCCCGCTGCCCACAGGCGCGGTCGCAGCGCTTAGCTATGCGCAGATCATCAACCAGCTTCCCGTCTCGCTCTTCGGTATGGCGGTCTCTGCCGCGGAACTGCCCGCCATGTCCGCCGCTCTCGGCACCCCGGAGCAGATCGCCGCCAAACTCCGCGCGCGTCTCGCCGCGGGCCTCGGGCAGATTGCCTGGTTCGTCGTCCCCTCCGCGGTTGCCTTTGTCGTGCTCGGCGATGTCGTGGTCGCCGCCATCTATCGCACCGGCCACTTCAACGCGCGCGACGTCACCTACGTCTGGAGCGCGCTCGCCGGCTCCGGCGTCGGCCTGCTCGCCGGGACCTCCGGCCGCCTCTACTCATCGGCCTTCTACGCGCTGCGCAACACGCGCACGCCGCTCAACTTCGCCGTCATCCGCGTCGCCCTCACCCTCGGCCTCGGCTACTTCTTCTCCAAGCCCCTGCCGCGCCTGCTCGGCATCGATCCCCGGTGGGGCGTCGCCGGCCTCACCCTCTCCGCCGGCATCGCCGCATGGTTGGAGTACTCGCTGCTCCGTCGCGCCATGCACCAGCGCATCGGCGTAGTCGACTACCCCGCTACCCGCGTCCTCCGCCTTTGGGCCGCGGCCGTCGCCGCGGCCGCGCTCTGCTTCCTGCTGCACAGGCATCTGCCCGTCCATAGCTTTTGGGGGGGCCACGGGTCGCGCGCAGCCATTCTCACCGCCATCGCCGTCCTCATCCCCTACGGCGCTCTCTACGTCGCCTTCACCATGGCGCTGAAGGTCCCCATCCCCGGCAGCCTGATGCGCCGCTTCAAACGCCGCTGATTTCGCGGGCATCAACGCGGGTAGACTTCTATTCGGAGGTCGTTTGTGAATTCGGCTATTCCAACGTTCGGGGAAGCGATACACGATGCTGTTTTAGCAAATGGCTTTGCGATGGTTCCGGACGCTCTGACTCCTGCAGAAATCAAGGCACTGCAACGTGCCGTCGCACAGGTAGGCGACACTGTCGCCGCGCGGAAGCGTGATGGCGTGTATGCCCTTCGGAATCTGCTCGAGGTTTCATCCGAAGTCCGTTCGCTCTGCGAGACCCCGACGATCCGAAATCTCGTCGAACCGATTCTAGGCAAGAACTGCATTCCGGTCCGCGGGATACTATTCGACAAAATTCCAGATGCCAACTGGAAGGTGCCCTTTCACCAGGACGTCACGATCGCCGTTCGCGAGAAGATCGAAACGGAAGGATTCGGGTCGTGGTCAATCAAGGCCGGCATACTTCACACGCAGCCTCCTGCTTCAGTGCTCGAAGCAATGCTCTCCGTGCGGCTTCACCTCGACGATTGCCACGAGCATAACGGTGCTATGCGGGTTGTCCCGGGCTCGCATCGGCTGGGACGCATTGCGGAATCCGCCATTGATTTCATTCGCATGCAAAGAGGAGAGCAGGTTTGCAACACTGCGGCGGGCGGGGCACTACTCATGCGACCACTTCTGCTTCATGCCTCTTCCCCAGCAGAGCTTCCCGGCCACAGACGTGTCATTCATGTTGACTTTGCGGCGCAGGCACTACCCGGCGGTCTGCACTGGCGCTGAGCCAGATGCCGGAACCATGTTCAATAGACGATCAAAAGCTCCGGAACCCTACGGGGCCGTGATTTCAACGCAACGATGAAACGACTCGCGACACCATAGATTGATACTCGACTGTGGCGAGCGTCGAATCCGCAAAAGTTTACCGGGAAGCCGCAGCGCGGAGTAAAGTGGAGGCCGTTCCCCCGGCAGGTTCACGTTGCTTCCAAGTCCAAGGAAGTCGGGCCCTTCAACATATCTGTTCGACGAGGTACCTATGCCTTCCAGGAGAATCGGGCGGATCGCCGTCCCCTTGTGCGCAGTCGTTCTGTGGGTTGCAGCGGAGCGGCCGCTGCTGGCAGATGCAAGCTACAAAGAGACCACACAGATCACGGGCGGCTCGATCGTGGGGATGATGAAGATGGCAGGCGCCTTCAGTTCGCAGGCGCGCAAGGCGAACCAGCCGATCACCTCCGAGGTTTACGTGAGCGGCAATCGCATGGCCAGGATACGGCCGGATGGCACGGAGATCATCGACCTCGACGCCGGGACGATCACGCATATCGACCCGGTGAAACAGCAGTACACCACCACCACCTTCGAGCAGATGCGGCAGCAGATCGAGCAGGCCCAGCGTGACGCCGAGGCCAAGGCGAAGGAAGCCAAAACCGAGGCACCGAAGCAGCCCGCGGATCAGACGCCGCAGAACGTGGATATGTCCTTCGACGTGCATGTTCGGGAGACCGGCGCGGCAAAAGAGGTCTCCGGCCTGAATACGAAGGAAGCCATCATGACCATGGCGATGAATGCCACGGACAAGAACACCCAGCAGACCGGGGCGCTCGCCATCACCAACGATATGTGGCTCGCCACCAACACGCCGGTGTACGACGAAGTGCGTGCCTTCGATGTGAAGTTCGCGCAGAGGATGGGACACGTCTTCAGCGGCAATCAGAGTATGCAAGGTATGCAGACGCTGATGGCGCAGCCGGGTGCGGCCAAGGGCATGGCGGAGATGGCGACCGAGGTGCAGAAGCTGAAAGGCGTCCCCATTCTGCAGGTGATGCGTATGGGCATGACATCCAACGGGCAGCCGCTGCCGGCGGCCTCAGAGGCGCCGCTGCCGGCTTCCAATGGGCCGGCGATGCCGGGCGCCGGCGACGTTGCGCAGCAGACAACGACGTCGGTCGTGGCCAGCAAGCTCGGTGGACTTGGCTCCGCGCTGGGCGGCGGCGGCTTCGGTGGATTCGGGCACAAGAAGAAAGCCGCGGACCCCGCCCCGGCGCAGCCGGCGGACGCTCCGGGCACAGGACCCTCGGCTGATCCGGCGTCAAGCGTGCTGATCGAATCGAGCACCACACTCAGCGACTTTTCATCGGCGCCGGTCGATGGCTCCCATTTCCAGGTTCCCACTGGGTATCAACAGGTGACGGCACCCGGTCTACGCACCACCTCATAGCACCGGAGCACACGAAGCACCTAAAACGCACGAAGCCCCGAAGCGGATACCGCGCTCCGGGGCTTCCTGTTTCCGTGCCGCGCCGTCTCCCGTTGCGTTTAGACCGAGACCGGCTTCGCCGCCTCGCTGGGCTTGTTGTCCGGGCTGCCCGGCTTGCGGATGTCGATGCCGCCCTTGAAGAACGCGCCATCCTCGATCGAGATCCGCTGCGCGATCACGTCGCCGGTCAGCGAGCCTTCGCTCCGAATGTCCACGCGGTCGCTGGCATTGATGTTGCCGCGCACCTTGCCCAGTACCACAACTTCGCGGGCAGAGATGTTCGCCGCCACCTGGCCATTGCGGCCGACAGTGACGCGGTTGCCCGGTAGATTGATCGCGCCTTCGACCTTGCCGTCAATGTACAGCGACTCGGAGCCGGTGACTTCACCCTTCACCACCAGGCTCTTGCCGATGGTGGCCTGTTCGGCAGCCGCCGACTGGGCTCCGGGTGCTGCGGGACGTGAAGCAGCCGGCTCGAACCCGCCGGAGGCTGGGGTCGCCGGGCGGTTCGGCTCGTTATTGGGGGATTGGGGAGTACTGCCGGGCTGATTCGGTTTCCACATCGCTTGGGTGTTTCCTTTCAGATATTGCGAAATATGCTTTGCCTGCCGACGGCCCCGCGGGAATCACTCGTCCGCCCTCTGCACTGGTCCATCCTTCAGCAGGTACAGAGTAACCGGATTGCCGCGCCATTCGCGGCGCAATCCGCGTCAAACCTGTCCTTTGTCTGCATATTACTCACCTCTGCGCGAAAATTGCATCCCTCGTTCACAAAGTTTTCGCGCAAACTTGCACCTAAGTGGTATCCCGACAGGTCTTTGCAGAAGGCCGCCTGCGCCGCGGATTTACCATCGAAATTGCCCTATGCCCACGGACCGCGATCTGCTCGCTCGCATCGGCCGCTCCTCCGGCGGCCGTGCCGGTTACAAACAACTGGTCCGCGAACTGGGCCTCGGCGGCGGCCGCGAACGCCGCTTGCTGTTGGAGCAACTCGCCCGGCTCACTGCGCGTGGCTCCCTGGTCAAAGCCGACCGCGATCAGTGGAGCCTGCCCCAGGCCGCTTCTGCCCGCACAAATCTCCACAATAATCTAATTGCGGGCCGCCTCGACCTCCATCGCGACGGCTTCGGCTTCGTTCGCCCCACCAGCAATATCGGCACAGGCAGCGAGAACGATAAGACTAGCGCCCGCGGCGGTTTTGAAAACCCGGACATTTTTGTCCCACCCGCCGAACTGAACGGCGCCATGCAGGGCGATCTAGTTCTGGTCGAGCTCCTCCCACCCCGCACCCAGGGCCCCAACGCCGGCAAGCGCGCCGGCCGCATCGTCCAGATCGCCCACCGCCGCAACCCCACCGTGGTCGGCCGCTTCAAGTACGCCACCAGCGAACGTGCTCAGGGAAACTATGTCGTTCCCTTCGACGAGCGCATGACTCAACCCATCCTCATCCCCTTCGGCGACGAGGTCCCGCTGTATCAGGATGACGATTCAGGGCCGGAAGCCACGCCTCACCGCGTCTTAGGCAAAGCCGCGCATCATGCCGAACTCCATCCGGACGACCTCGAAGACATGGTCGTAGACGTCGAGATCACCGACTGGCCCACTCTCCACCGCCAGGCGCGCGGCCGCGTCCTCGAAGTCCTCGGCCACCCCGATGACTTCGGCGTCGATGTCGAGATCATGATTCGCAAGCACCACATCCCCCATCTCTTTCCAGATGCAGTGCTCGAGAACGCGAAGGTTGTCGCCCACCTCGACCAGCAGGAGATCGCCCGCCGCCTCGCTCTCCGTCATGACTTCCGCGATCTCCCCATCGTCACTATCGACGGCGAAACCGCCAAGGACTTCGACGATGCCGTGCTGGTCAGACACACCCGTGACGGTTACGAATTGCAGGTCCACATCGCCGACGTCGCGCAGTATGTCGTCCCCGGCTCCCCGCTCGACCTCGAAGCGCGCCTGCGCGGCACCTCCGTCTACTTCCCCGACCGCGCCGTCCCCATGCTCCCCCAGGAGCTCTCCTCCGACATCTGCAGCCTCCGGCCCGCGGAAGATCGTCTGGTTCTCTCCTGCATCATGCAGCTTGACCGCCACGGCGCCGTCCTCAGCTATGAAGTCTCGGAAGGCGTCATCCGCTCCGCGCGCCGCATGACCTACACCCAGGTCCACGCCATCCTCTCCGGGGACGAGGCGACGCGCGCCGAATTCGCACCGCTCGTCCCCGCTTTCGAGCGCATGCTCACCCTCGCCAAGATCCTCAACCGCAAGCGCGAGCAGCGCGGCTCCATCGACTTCGATCTTCCCGAGCCCATCATCGATTTCAACGACGAAGGAGAGATGCAGGGCATCCTCCGCTCCGACCGCACCTGGGCCAACCGCCTCATCGAAGAGTTCATGCTCTCCGCCAACGAGTGCGTGGCCGACTGGCACCAGCGCCTCGGCGTGGCTTCCATCTACCGCATCCACGAGAAGCCCGACGCCAAGCGCGTCATGGACTTCGAAGAGACCGCGGCGCACTTTGGCTACTCACTCGGGCTCGGCGCCCTGCCGGTCAAGCGGGTGCTGTTCAAGAGCGAGCGCCGCGAATTCCGTGCCCACAACGCGCGCAATCGTAATAGTCAGCGCTCAGCTCCGCGCGAGCATGAGATTCCGCAGGACATCCCGGTCACGCCCCAAATGTATCAGCGGCTGGCACAGAAGATCGCGGGCAAGCCCGAGGAACGCATCCTCGCCCACCTCATGCTGCGCTCGCTCAAGCAGGCCCGCTACTCGGAGAAGAACGAAGGCCACTTCGCCCTCGCCACCTCACACTACACCCACTTCACCTCGCCCATCCGCCGCTACCCCGACCTCATCGTGCACCGCATCTCCAAGGCGCTGCTCGATGCCGGCGCAACGAACGTTGTCATCCTGAGCGAAGCGAAGGACCTGCAGTTTGCCCCGGATCAGCAGTCTGCTGCACCACTCAGCGAAGACGACCTAAGCGCCATAGCGAAAGAATGCAGCGACAACGAGCGCCGCGCGGCCGAAGCCGAACGCGAGCTGATGGAGTGGAAGAAGGTCAAGTTCATGCAGCACCGCATCGGCGAAGACTTCGACGCAATGGTCATGAACGCCACCAAGTACGGACTCTTCGTCGAGCTCACCGACCTCTTCATCGAGGGCCTCGTCCCCCTCAACAGCCTGCTCGACGACATCTACACCTACCGCGAAAACACCCGCCAGATCATCGGCGCTCACAGCGGCCGCCGTTTCTCCATCGGCGATCGCCTGCGCGTCATTCTCGACCGCGTCGACGAAGTCGAGCGCCGACTGCAGTTCTCCATCCTTGACCAGCCGCAGCCCGCGCGCACTGGCAAGAAGAAGCAGAAACCCGCCGCAAAGCCCGAACCTGCTCACGCCTCGCAACCGAAAAAGCGCGGCAAGCTCCGCCGTCAGCCAAAAAGCAAGGGCAAGCGCAGGTAGCGCCACCAGACGGGTGCCCCATTTCTGCAACCGGAAGTGGCCGATCACGAAAGCGCGAAGCGCCTCCAAGCGTTGGGCCGTAATCTCAGACCTGATCTATTGCCGGCTGGATTCCATTACATTCCCCACCGACCAAATCACCGCACCCCACGCCAGCACATTCAGCCCGATAATGATCAGCGGCATCAGCAGCTTGTACTCAAAGGTGCGCGACACAATGCCGCCGGTCAGCCAGTTCACCACCTGCCATCCCGGAAAGAGGATGATCTGCGCCAGCCTGCGCACTCCCCGCACATGGTAGAAGGGCGGCATGCGTGCGATCACATCGAAGATCAGGCAGGGAATGCCCAGCAGCGCCGCATACTTGCATCCCTGCTTGTAGGTCACGGCCGCGGCGGACCGGCCGACGAGGCAGGGGGCTCGGAGGGCGGTTCGGTCGCCTGATCCTCATCGCTCAGCCCCAGCCTGGTCTCGATGTTCACCGATCCCTTACCCCGCTCTGCGTTGCGCCGTTGCTGCCGTAGGTTGATGACGAACAGGACCACCCGCAGCACCAGGATGCCCAGCAGCACCGCCACCAGCCCCCACTGCGTCTGGCCGCGCCCGTGCATCAGCCAGAAGACCGCCGCAAGCACAACGATCACAAACAATCCGAAGGTGAGCGTCCCAGATCTTTTCATCCAGACCTCTTCATGACGACCTCATACCGAACACTTTAGATGGAGAATCCATCGCTTGTCGCCGCCAGCCAGCGCCGCACCGATTCAGGAATCCTCGGAGCGTCACGTGGTTGGAGGCCTAAATAACCCTCGGGCGGTGGCGAAACATGCGGGCATAACGTCCCAGCGAAGCCCTACGGACCCCTCCTGCCGTAGCCATAGCTACCTGCTGCTCCATTGTTCGAGGTCCCCGCGCGACGCCGGTCCCTGTTTGTGGCCCTCCTGCTCCTGCCCCTGTCCGTTGCGCCGCTCACCGCCTTAGCCTCCTACCACAGCGCCGTCACCGCCGATGGCACAACGCTGCACTACACCCGCGAGTACACCGTGAAGCAGCTCCAGCTTGACGCCTCCCGCCACGACGACCTGCGCAAATTCTCCGAGCGCGTCGCCCACGACGAAGCCACCAGCCCCGTCCTCAAGAAAAAGTGAGCAGCGCCACCCCACGAGTGCCCCGCATCTCGATTCTGCGATGTGGGATCAAAATAGCCCACCGTAAACGTGAACCATAATGTGGACGAAACTACGAAAATGAAGCACAACGTGGTCACGAATCATCCGAACTAAACCTCGGATGCGGCAAGTTCGCTATCGGTGGGACTCTGTCCCTCACTCCGCGCGCAGGATCTCGGTGGGGTCTGTGCGCAGCGCGCGAAGCGCGGCAGGGAGTGTGGCAACGAGAGCAGTGAGCAGAATGGCACACGCCGGCAAAGCGATCACATCCGCGTCGGTTGCTTTGACCTGGTAGAAAAGCGACTCGACATAGCGCGCCGCGCCGAATCCGAGCGCGACGCCCGCGCAGCCTCCGAGCGTGATCATCAGGAAGACATCGAGAGTCACAATGCCCACAATGCCAGCACGAGTCGAGCCAATCGCCATGCGGATACCGATCTCACGGCGGCGCTGGAGGACGGTGTAGTTGAGCCCAGCGTAGAGTCCGATGCCGGCGAGGAGCAGCGCGACGGCGGCAAAGAAGGCGGCGAGCATGGCGATCAGGCGCTCGCGAATGGTCTGGTCGCGGACCAGATCGAGCTGCGTGGTGATGTTCGAGACGCGAAGGCCGTTGTGGCGCTGCGCGATGAACTGGCGGAGGGAGTTGGCGAGGGCGAGCGGGTTCTGGCTATCGGTATGAATGGTGAAGGTGGCGAAGCCCACGGCCTTGGGGGCGGATTTGTCGTCGATTTCGTCGAAGGGGACGTAGAAGACGGGGCGGATGGGCTCGCGCAGGTCGTGGTAAGGAGCGTCGGGGGTGACGCCGACGATCTTGTTGATAGGTTGATTGGCGCCGCGTTCAAAGGTGCGGCCGATGGGGTCCTGGCCGGGGAAGAAAGTCTTAGCGAAGGTTTCGTTGACGATGGCGGCTCCCGGCGAGCTGTCTTGAGGGCGAAAGTCGCGGCCGGAAACGAGAGGAATCTTCATCGCCGAGAGCCAGCCCGGGGAAACGTTCAGGAACCAGGCGGGAGTCGGACTGGGAGGCGCGCCGTTGATGGAGATGTCGCTGTTTATCATGATGCGCCCGAGAAGGGGCCAGCCCGAGATGGCGACCGAGTCTACGCCGGGGACGGCACGGAGCGCCTCGGCACTTTGATTCCAGACGACGGGGAGCTGGCCTTTGCCGGCAACGGTTTCGAGCAGGAGCAGACGGTCGGTGGAGAAACCGAGGGGGCGATTCTGCAGGCGCTGGAACGATGCGACGAAGAGCGAAGACAGAAAGAGGACGAGGCAACAGAAAGCGACCTGAAGAGCGATGGCTCCACGCATAAGACGGCGTGGCGAGTGCGGATCTTCACCACCTTTGAGGACGGCGACGGGCCGGCCGGCAGAGGCACGGAGAGCAGGCAGCAAACCAAGCAAGAGAACGACGAGGATCATGAGCCCGAAGCCGAAGAGAAGCACACGCCAGTCGGCGGGAAGGGCGAGGCGTGCAGGGTTGTCGGGCGGATTGACGAGGCTGAGCACAAAGGGCGCCGACCACGCCGCAAAGAATGCGCCAAGGATAGAAGCCAGTAGGGCGAGCAGCGCGCTCTGGGACAGGATGAGCTGGACGAGGCGACGACGGCCGGCGCCGATCGAGATACGGAGAGCCATCTCCTGGGAGCGGGCGGCGGCCTGGGCGGTCATCATGTTGGCGACGTTGACGCAGGCGATGAGCAGGACGAGAACGACCAGAAGACCGAGGACGCCGAGGAATCGGCGATAGTCCTTCTGGAGCTCGGAGATGCCAGCGCCGGCGGGATAGAAGACAAGCTTCTTATCGAGAAGGCGGACGATGGTGGCCTGGGGCACGCCGCGGAAGCACGTGGAGCATTCGACCTCGAAGGCGTGGCTGACGGCGGCGAGATGCTGGCGGAGCGGCTCGAGGGCGGTAGCCGGGTTGACGCCGGGTTTCAACATCAGGAAGGTGCGGTGCCAGGTGACGCTGTCTCGACTGGCGAGGCTGTCCATGTTGACGGGCAGAAAGACGTCGGTGACAGTTCCCTTTTCGGTTCCAGTGAAATCGCGAGGGCCGACGCCGATGATTTCGAAGGTCTGGTCGCCGATGTGAAGTGAGCGGCCGAGGACCTGCGGATCGCGGCCGAAGCGGTGATTCCAATAGTCCCAGGAGAGGACCGCATAGGGACCGGCACCGCGGCCGCGGTCATCGGCGGGGGCGAGCACGCGGCCGAGCACGGGCTCAAGGCCGAAGAGCGGGAACATGTTGCCCGAGACATAAACGACGTGGGCCTTCTCCATGTCGTCGTCGGTGGACCAGGTGATGTCTGTGCGGTCGGCGTCGCTGATGGCGATGAGGTCGGCCTGGTCCTTGACGGCATCGCGCATGACCTTGAACTCCGGCGTGGCCCAGTGGTCGTCCTCTGCAGGCTTGCCGTATAAGCCAGTCATCTTGCGGGAGAGGATGTAGAGGTGGCTGGCGCCGGAGATGGGCAGCGGTCGCCAAAGCAGGGCGTCGATAAGTCGGAAGGCGGCGACACAGGAGCCGATGCCGAGGGCGAGGGAAAGCACAGCGGCCAGCGACGTGACCTTGTTGCGGCGGAGCTGCCGCCAGCCGAAATTCGTATCGGCGAGGAGAGACTCAAGCCACCCAGCAGCGCGAATGCTGTGGCTCGCCTCGCGCTGGCGCAGTATCGAACCGAAGGTGCGGCGTGCTTCGTCGGGGTCGCGTCCCGATGCGATGGCTTCTTCGATGTGTAGCTGCAGCTCTTCATCGATCTCGCCGTTCAGACGCTCGCTGTGCAAGGCATTCGAGATACGCGACCATAACGACATGTC
>JAUTWX010000445.1 GCA_030838385.1 Acidobacteriaceae bacterium | reverse complement strand
TCTTTCTGTGGCTGGCGTCGTGGAAGAACGGGATGTCGAGTTATCCGCCGGTGTGGGTGAAGCAGGATGCGAAGCGCTTCCCGCGCGTGGTGGAGGATGGCCGGCCGGTGAATATTCTGAGCACCTTTGGCGAAGAGACACTCGCCGCGGATGCGCGTGCGTTTGCGGCGCTGATGCAGCATCTGCGCGAGGTCGACGCGCACGATCATACCGTGCTGATGATGCAGGTGGAGAACGAGGTGGGCGTGCTGGGCGCGACGCGTGACCACTCCGACGTTGCAAATCGCGCATTTACCGGCGCGGTGCCGGGAGAGCTGCTGCGTTCTCTTGACCAGCATCATTTGTCTCTGAATGCGGAGCTGCGTGCGTTGTGGGAGGAGCACGGCGCGAAGAGCAGCGGCACATGGACGGAGGTCTTTGGCGATTCGCCGCGCGCGGATGAGATCTTCATGGCGTGGCACTACGCGAAGTATGTGCAGGCGGTGACGGCGAAGGGGAAGGCGGCATATGACCTGCCGATGTATGTGAATACGTGGCTGGGCGGCCCGGATGCGATTCCCGGCAACTACCCGAGCGGAGGGCCGCAGCCGCAGGTGATCGATGTGTGGGAGGCGGCGGGAACGGCGATCGATATCTATGCGCCGGATTTGTATTCGCCGGAAGTCTATGGCTGGGCGCGGCGCTATCATCGCGCGGACAATCCGCTGTTTCTGCCGGAGACGCGCGACGGTGAGGCAGGCGCGGAAAACGTGTTTTACATCGTGGGCGAGCATGCGGCGATCGGCTTTTCGCCATTCGGCATCGACAACTGGGCGACGCCGGCGACGGGCGATCAGGCGGAGAAAGAAAAGAGTGGCGAGGATGCTCTGCGGGCGAGCTACAACGCAATCGCCTCCGTCGCGCCGATGCTGCTGGAGGCCCAGAGCAAGGGCGATGTGCATGGCTTCGTGCTCGATAAATCAAGGCCCGAGGCGCTGTTCGTGATGCAGGGATATGAGGTGCAAGTGAGCCTGGACGAGATCTTCGGCAATCATGCGGAGGATGGCTACGGCATGATTCTGGCGACGGGGCCGGATACGTTTCTCGGGCTGGGCAAGGGCTTTCGCGTGAAATTTACGCCGCGAGAGGCAGGAGCGAAGCGCGTCGGGATTGGCACGATCGACGAAGGCCGCTTTGAGAACGGTAAGTGGATTGCCGGACGGCGGCTGAATGGCGATGAGAACGATCAGGGCGAGTATTGGCGGTTCGATCCGCGCACGCTGCGGACAGAGAAGGTCACGCTGTATCGCTTCGAGTGAGGACGGTTCTATGTGTCTAGATGAATGCTCAGCATGCCATCTGGTTGCGGCACAGCCGTGACTTGTTCGAGCGAGGCGACGAACCAGTCGGCGCCGGTGAGTTCGGATTGTGGGTGCGACGAGAGCACGGCCAGCACCCGGCAGCCCGCAGCTTTGCCGGAGGCGACGCCGGCGGGTGAGTCTTCGATGACCAGACAATCGGCGGGTGCGAGGCCGAGGAGTTTCGCGCCGGTGAGATAGGGCTCGGGGTGCGGCTTGCCGTTGGCGACTTTGTCCGCGGAGACGAGCACGGCCGGCATGGGAAGCTTCGCGTAGCTGAGGCGGCCTTCGAGCAGGCGCACGGTGGCCGAGGTGACGATGGTCCAGCGATCGGCGGGCAGCGCCGCGAGCAATGTTTCAACGCCGGGCAGGATGATGAGGCCGCTGTGGTCTTCCGCGTCGTAGTCTTCGAGGCGGCGCTGCTCGATGACGGGATCGAGATCGGGGCGGATGGCGCGCAGAGTATCGAGCGCGCGGCGGCCATGCGTGGACTGCAGGGAGAATGTGCCTTCCATGTGGTGATGCTTGGCCCAGCGCAGCCAGCAGCGCTCATCGGCGCCGGTGGAGCTGATGAGCACGCCATCCATATCGAAGAGGATGCCACTGAATGTGATGGTAAGGGACACAGACCTGCTCCTGATCGATGATGGCACGCCAGGATTTGCCGCAGGCCTTTTGAAGGAGGCGCTCAACTGCGCTAGTCTGGTAGCGAGTTCCCTTGAGGAGGACCCCACCCATGGAACGTCGTGACTTTTTGAAGCAGAGCGCTTTCACCGCAGCCGCTGCCGCCAGTGCGCGGCTCGCCTCCGCCAGCCCCACACAACCGATTGCGCGGCGGCCGCTGGGCAAGACGGGCGAGCACCTTTCGATGATCGGCTTTGGCGGCATCGTGGTGATGGATGAGGACCCGACGAAGTCGAAGAACATCGTGGCGGAGGCAGTGGACCGCGGCGTGAACTACTTCGACGTTGCGCCGAGCTATGGCAATGCGCAGGAGCGGCTGGGACCGGCCCTGGCTCCGTATCGCAAGAACTGTTTTCTCGCGTGCAAGACCGAGGGACGAACAAAGGATGATTCGCGCAAGCAGCTTGAGGAATCATTGCGGCTGCTGAAGACGGATCATGTCGATCTGTATCAATTCCACGCGCTGACCAAAATGGCCGATCTGGATAAGGTGTTGGGGCCGGGCGGCGCGATGGAGACGATGGAGGCGGCGAAGAAGGAAGGCAAGATCCGCTACATCGGCTTCTCCGTGCATTCGCAGGAGACGGCGGTGGCGGCGATGGACCGCTATCCGTTCGACACGGTGCTCTTCCCGGTGAACTTCGTGCTCTTTTCGCAGGCGAAGTTCGGTCCGCAGATTCTAGCGAAGGCACAGGAGAAGAAGATGGGCATCCTGGCGCTGAAGGGGATGGCGAAGACGACGTGGTCGGCGGACCAGAAGAAAAACCATCCCGAGCCGAAGTGCTGGTATCAGCCGGCAGCGTATCCGAACGAGGCAGCCCTGGGGCTGCGCTGGACCTTAGGGCATCCTGTTACAGCGGCGCTGCCGCCGGGCGAGGAGCGGTACTTCCGGCTGGCGATGGATGTGGCACAGAACTACAAGCCGCTGGAGGCGCATGAAGAGGTGGCGCTGCTGTCGGGCGCAGTGGGTACGGAGCCGATTTTTCACTTGGGAAATGATGTTTAGCGTGTGAGCGTGCCTGCCTCTGGCTGTCGGAGGCAGGCATCTGTTCAGCAGGACAAGCTCTGCGTAATTTTCGGACCCGGAGTTCTCTTCGGTTGCAGGTATGACAGAGCGGCAGCGTGTTGCCGCCGTCGCGTTGGCGGAAGTTCGACGGATATATGTTTGTCGCTCCCTGACGCCGCCACGCATGATTTCCCTTCCAGCCAGAAAATGATCGCGTCGGCTATCTCGTGAGTCTGTTTCGCGACTTCGACGAGGCTCCGCGCCACGGCTTGCTCGAGCTCCTCTTGCGGAGCAATAGAGGGCGGTTCAAGCAGTCGCAAAGACTCCTGATGTCGAAGCGCAGTCTCAGCATGTTCCGCGTCCTGCTGGAAGAGAGCGACGATGCACAGGCGCATGGAACCATTCACGATCTGCCCCATTCTCTCCAGCGATGCAGCTTGGTGTATTCCGCTCTCGGTCAGGCGCACGGTATCTTGCGCGATCTGGACGGCTGCAGCGTACGTGACATGGAGAGCAGCGGCGATAGTGAAGGCGGCGAACGCGAAGCGGGAATCTGCAGGCTTCGCGATACCGTCGTTCATGAGTTCGCGGCAAAGCTCTTTGATCCGGCTGTGATGCTCTTCGAGCGCGCACTGAGACGTAGGCACGTGGCGGGAGAAATCGAGATTGCGGATCTCATACCCCGTGATGGAGTAATCGAGAGCGCGCTGCGACAATCTCGACATGGCGAGCAGTTGCACTCGCAGGAGGTGAATGTGCTGTTGCTGATTCATCTGTTCATCCTTAGCTCACTATTGGAGTCCTCGGTTTTGAAGTAATCTTCAAAATAAAAATGGTTCTTCCCCGCGAAATTGGGGACGCTTTTGGAAGCGTTTAAGTAAACGAGTTTCCGGAGAACGGAAAGGTATTTCTAAGTTCGGCAGGCTATCTAGCTATGCACAGCCGTAGTCGGATCGATGGTTTTGCTGATTTCCGTAACTGTGGTCGCGGGAAATCCACTGATCTGGGCATGCTGATGGATGAGTGCCTCGTCTTCAGCAAGATAGACGCAGAACAGTTTGTCGGCTGAGACAAAAGACTCTACCCACTGGATATCCGGGCCGAGCTGACGCAGTACGTAGTTGGATTTGGCGGCAGCTTCGCGCAATTGTTCACGCTCCAGAGTTCCGACCCTGGGTATTTCCCGTTCAATAAGATATTTCTTCATTATTCCCCCCTACCATCGTTGCGAAGTGTGGATTGGTTTCTTCTATCTCGAAGATAGGTGGAATAAGAGCTTGTTCCAAGATGGCAGACATGCCATCCTACATAGGCCATTCGGCCAACCTAGAAACTTTTCTGTTCAGAGATATTAGGGAAGTTATCGATGAAAAATGTCACAATCTTGTTTCTCGATCAGACTTTCTCCTCCACGGCCACTGGCCCGATGGAGATCTTTCGTCACACCGGGACGCTGTGGAATAACTTCACCGGGCAGAAGCCTGTTTGCCACTTTCACGTGACCACTGCATCGGTGGACGGTCGCGCAGTGCATTGTGACGGACCGATCGATATACAACCGGCGATGGCGCTGAAGGATGTGCGCAAGACAGACCTGATCTTTATTCCGTCGACGGGACTAGGCATCGATGATGTGGTCGAGCGCAATGCGCCGGTGGTGCCATGGTTGCGGCGCTGGCACAAGCGGGGGGCGGCGATTGCGAGTGTCTGTTCCGGTGTTGGCCTTGTCGCGGCCACTGGCCTGCTCGACGGTAAGCGTGCGACAACGCATTGGAGCCTGGGTGCGCGATTCCGCGAGAAATACCCCAAGGTGCGTTGGATGCCGGAGTTGATGGTGACGGAGGACGGCGGCTTCTACTGTGGCGCGGGCGTGAACGCGGCGCTCGATCTGAGCTTGTATCTGGTAGCGCGATTCTGCGGTCACGAGGTTGCGATGCAAAGCGCCAAGGCGCTGCTCATCGAGATGCCACGCGCCTGGCAGGCGGGATTCGCCATCGTGCCCTTAAAGACCGAGCATTCCGATGAGAACATCTCCGCTGCACAGGAATGGCTGCACCAGAATTTCCATCAGAGCTTCCCGCTGGAGGCGCCGGCCGAGCACGTGGGTATGAGCCCGCGCAATTTCGTTCGCCGCTTCAAACAAGCGACGGGCGACAGCCCGTTGATTTACCTGCAGAAGCTGCGGGTGGCGGCCGCCAAGCGATTGCTGGAGAACGACCATCGCAGCATGCAAGAGATCAGTGACGCGGTGGGATATCAGGATCCGGTCTTCTTCCGCAAGATCTTCCAGCGACACACGGGCGTTTCACCGAGTGGATACCGCCAGAGGTTCGGGATGTAAAGGGCTGCTGCAGGTAGACTGTGCGTATGGGAAACAAAAATACCGGAAAACGCGAGACGAAGAAGGCGCCCAAGCCGCAGCCGAAGGTTGCGCCTGGGCGCAAACGTGAGGACTACAGCCCAATACCTAGCGGACCTCCGAAGAGCTAAGAAGGAAGGACCGGACAGCCCACTTGCTGCTGCACTTGGGTGCGGTGGGCGCGGAGCCGATCTTTCGTGTGGGGAATGATGCGTAAGGCCCCACCAGCAGCCGTATGATGGATTCCCGGGAAGCCGGAGGCGCCATTGAATCATCGTCGGCGACTTGCCATTGCGCTTCTCATCATCGTGCTAAGCCCAATCGCGGGAATGGCACAGGATTCTGCAGAGTCGCAGGCACAGGCGTCGGACCTTACCTGGCTGGCGATGATCAATCAAGGCAAATACGCGCAGAGTTGGGAAACCGCGTCCGATTCATTTCAGAGTGCGATGAAAGAGGAAGACTGGCAGCGGGCACTCGACCATGTCCGCACGCCTCTCGGGAAGGTCCTGAAGCGGAATTTGTCGGCCTCGAATTACACGACAAGTCTTCCCGGGGCGCCGGATGGCCAATACGTAGTGACTTCATTTAACACACAGTTTGAGCATAAGTTCTCCGCACAGGAAAGAGTGGTCGCGAAGCGCGGGCAGGACGGAAACTGGCGAGTGACGGGTTACTTCATTCGATAACGGCGTGATCAGCGCGCCGCCGATGTCAAATTCACAACAGGTGTCGATGGGCAGCGGTGCTTTGTTGACACCTTTTCCACCGCCGCCTAGTCTAATAAATGCGATGACTCGGATTGGTTCACCCATGCGTGCCTGTTGCTGTTTCTGCGGCCGGGCGCGGGTGTGCTGTCCGACGGGCGTCGAATAAGTTTCGACGATCCGCGACGCAAGACCCAGACCCACCCGCAGATGCTGC
>JAUTWX010000441.1 GCA_030838385.1 Acidobacteriaceae bacterium | reverse complement strand
TCCATTCGGGACTGTAACCACCCAGGGTCGGGTGGTACATTTCATCCCCGGCGTGCTGCGTAAACTCGACATTCAAGCGATCCTGACGTAGACCCAATACATCAATGCAGTCCCTACAGAGCGCTTTGGCGACTTCCATCCGAAGATCGGCAGGCCGGCCCCGACGGATATCACACATCAGCACGGAGACTGGCACGGGCTCCCCATCGATCATTCGCCAGACACCACCTTCACCGACTTCCCGGATTGCGATACTGATGCGTCTGATGTCGACAGACATCATGCGCGAATACGTGTCGCAGAGCCTGGCGGCGAGTCGCTTCTTGTCATCGGTGGAGTAGCGATCATTCACATCAAGTTGTAGATAAGGCATCGATCACTACTCCGATTGGTTACCGTGCACCAAGCCGAATGTCGCTTCGACATCCAGAAACGAGGCAAATCACGTGGCGCCTGGGCACTGCGTGTGGTTTGGAACTGCTATGACTTCCACTTTTGCCTGTAACTTGCCCCCAGTCGTTAGCCCTGTCGAATGTCTTTCCGGCGCAGCACGACGAGGTTCAGGACATGCACCAGCACGGCCTCCCCATCCTGATTCAAGGTGCTCGTTCGAAGCTTGATCAGGCCCTGCTCCGGACGCGACTTTGACGGCCGCACCTCGATCACCTCGCATTCGATGCGCAACTCGTCACCGGGGCGCACTGGCCGGGGCCAGCGGCATTCGTCGAGACCAGCGCCGATGATGCCGCCAGCCGGCTTGAGTTCGCTGTCAAGCAACAGCCGCATCGTCACGGCGGCGGTATGCCAACCGCTGGCGGCCAGTCCACCGAAAATCGAATGACGCGCCGACGCCTCATCGAGGTGGAAGGGCTGCGGATCGAATTCAGCAGCGAACGCGAAGATCTGCTCCTTGTCGATGCGCAGCCGCCCTGAACCGAACGTCTGCCCCACTGCAAAATCTTCTAAGTAGCGCCCGCTCAACTGACTCATGACTCACCCTCAGCTTCAAGCGATGGTTTCGAGCGCGAAGTCTTGCCCGCTGGCGATGCCCAGTGACGGTCCCCCTGGGCGCCGCTCACGGCAACGCGGCCGTCCCTCGGTCCAAGATTTCTTCGCCAAGCGCCAGCACGGCCTCGACTAAAGCGTCGATGTCGCTCAGCTCGGACCGGTGATTGGTGATGCAGACGCGGATGGCGAAGCGGCCGCCGAGCATCGTCTGCGACGGAACGGCGATCCCGCGCACCTGGAGTTCGGTCAGGATCTCCTGGTTCAAGGCGTCGAGACGCTCGTCCGGCACGCTCTCACCGGCGTAACGGAAGCAGACCGTGTTCAGGGAGACGGGCGCAAGCAGCTCGAGCCGGGGCTCTCGCTCGATGCGCCCGGCGAGATGGCGCGCCTGGTCGATGTTGGCCTGGATGGCGGCGCCGATGCGCGCGACGCCCTGCTCCTTCATCGACATCCAGACCTTGAGGGCTCGAAACCCGCGCGAAAGCTGCAGGCCGCGGTCAGCGAAATAAGTGCTGTCCGCTGAGATGCCCTGCTTCAAGGAGAGCAGATACGCTGCGGAGCCCGCATGCGGTCCGAACGCTGTAAGCTGCGCGCCGGCGTCTCGTGTCAGAACAACGCCGACCTCATACGGCATGTAGCCCCACTTGTGTAGGTCGAAGGCGATGGAGTCCGCCAGCTCCTGTCCGGCGACGAGGTCGCGGCTGGCCGACCACGCCGCCAGGGAGCCGAACGCGCCGTCGATGTGGAACCAGAGTTCCAGTTCATCCGACAGCGCTCGGATCCCATGAAGATCGTCCACGGCCCCCGTGTTCACCGTGCCGACGTTTCCGATGATCGCGATCGGGCGCAGCCCGGCGCGCCGGTCGGCCAGGATCATGGCGCGGCAGGCCGTCAGGTCGAGGCGATAGTCGGTGTCCGCCGCGACCTGGCGGAACGCCGCGCGCCCCATGCCCATCGTGTCGCAGGCCTTCGACGCCCAACTGTGCGTCTCGCTGCTGCCATAGACCGTCAGCGGCGGCCCGGCGTGCAGGCCTTCCTCGCGAATGTCCCAGCCGGCCTTCGCCGCTCGCGCGGCCAGAAGTCCGTTGAGGTTCGCGGCGGTGCCCCCGCTGACCAGCAGTCCGCTGGCCGCTTCGGGAAAGCCCATCAGGAACTTCAGCCACTTGAGGACCTGCTTCTCGATTAACGAGGCCGCCTGATCGAAGCCGGCCACATGGGCGTTCATACCGGCGGCGAGCATCTCGGCCAACATGCCGGCCGGTGTGCCGGTGCCCATGACCCAGCCCCAGAAACGGGGGTGAATGTTGCCCGTGGGGTAGGGGAGCACATCGCGGCGGAAGGACTCATAGACCTCCGCCAGGGGCGCGCCCTCGAGCGGAATGGGCTCATCCAACCGCGCCCTGACCTCGGCGGGAACGGGGCGCCAAGGTGGTCGTTCGCGGACCGTCTCCTGGTAGTCGAGCATATCGTCGACCATCCGTTTTCCGACGGCGCGAACCGCCGTCCAG
>JAUTWX010000415.1 GCA_030838385.1 Acidobacteriaceae bacterium | reverse complement strand
ATGCGCTCGAAGGAAGAGGCGCACGACTACCGGTATTTTCCCGAGCCGGATCTGCCGCCGCTGGTGGTGAGCGATGCGTGGCGGCGGGAGATTCTGACGGCGATGCCGGAGCTGCCCGAGGCGCGGCGTGCGCGCATGGTGCGGGAGTACGAGATCAGCGAGCAGGATGCGCAGTCGCTGACGGCGACGCGGGCGTTTGCGGATTCGTTTGAGGCGGCGGCCCGGCGGGCGAAGAATCCGCGGCGCGTGGCCAACCTGGTGCAGAGCGAGCTGATGGGGCGGTTGCGTGCGGCCGGGCTGGAACTGGAGCAGTCGCCGGTGACGATGGATGGCGTGCTGCTGGCGGCGGACCTGGCGGAAGAGGGAAAGCTTTCGAGCAAGCAGTGGAAGCAGATCTTCGATATTGCATTCGAGCGGGGCGAGGACTTCGGCGTGGTGTATGAGCGCGAGAAGCCGCAGCAGATCTCGGATACCGGGACGCTGGAGCGGATGATCGATGAGGTGATCGCGGCGAATCCAAAGCAGGTGGAGCAGTATCGCGGAGGCAAGAAGACGGTGGCGGCATTCTTCGTCGGGCAGGTGATGCGGGCTTCGAAGGGGCAGGCGAATCCTGCGCTGCTGAACGAGCTGGTCACGAAGAAGCTGGACGCATGAGTGAAGTCGACGAGCTGAATGCGCGATTTGGACTGAAGGACGCGTTGCGGTTTGAGGATGGGCCTGGCGGCCTGACGCGGGCGCGGATCGCGACCGATAGGGCGACGGCGGAGATTTATCTGCAGGGCGCGCATGTCGCGCGGTGGCAGCCGGCGAGCGCTGCGCATCCGGTGCTGTTCCTGAGCGATAAGAGCCACTTTGAGGTTGGGAAGGCGATCCGCGGCGGAGTGCCGCTGGTCTTTCCGTGGTTTGCCGAGCGCAAGGACGGTCTGCCGGGAGGGATGCATGGGTTCGCGCGCACCTTGCCGTGGGAGGTGGTCGCTGCGGAGCGGCGAGCGGAGGGAGTGGCGCTCAGCTTCAAGCTGCTGCCGAACCAGACGACGCGCGATCTGGGCTTCGATCACTTTGTGCTGGTCTACGAGGTTGTGGTGGGCGCGACGCTGACGCTTGCGCTGGAAGTGGAGAATGTTGGCGACACGCCGCTGAGGTTTGACGAGGCGCTGCATGCGTATTACTCGGTCAGCGATGTACGGCAGATCGAGGTGAGCGGCATAGGCGATACGGACTATCTCGATCGAGCGGACAACGCGAAGCCGAAGCATCAGGGAGTGGGCGCGATCCGCTTCGCGGGGGAGACGGATCAGCTTCATCTAAATACGCAGGAAGCGGTTACGATTTCCGATCCGGTTTGGCGGCGGCGCATGGTGATCGAGAAGCGCGGATCGAAGAGCACGGTGGTTTGGAATCCGTGGCAGGCGAAGGCGAGCGCACTGGCGGACCTCGGTGCCGAGGCGTGGCCGCACTTTGTTTGTGTGGAGCCGGCGAATGCGGCGGAGAATGCCGTGACCGTAGCGCCGGGCGCGACGCACACGATGGGGATGACGGTGCGGGTGGAAGGCGCCTGAGTCAGGTCCGCATCTCAGTGGTTGCGATTCCCACGGCGTAGTTAGCTGACTGACTCTTTTCTGTTGCGAGCTTCGATGGTAACCAAGTCATGCTACAGTAGGAGCCGCAAACCAGGTTGCTTCCCGTCCGCGGACAGGGACCATCCCACCTGAACCAGTCTTTGAGCACCGAGCATTCACCTCTCTTCTGCCCGTCGTAGCGGACCACGGGCCATAGAAGGAGGAGTTATGTCTCGTGAGCTACCGGAAAAGCCAAATCTCGAATACCTGAAGAAGCAAGCCAAGGAACTGCTGCGCAGCACGCGCCAAGGAAAACTGGCGGACGCGCAACATACGCTGGCCAACGAATACGGTTTCGCAACCTGGGCAAAGCTGAAGTCATACGTGGAGGCGCTCGGGCTCACTCCGCCCGAGGCGCTGAAGGCGGCGGTTTGCGACAGCGATGCATCGCGTGTGAGGGAGCTTCTCAAGAAGCATCCCGAGCTACGGGCGAGGATCGACGATCCGCTGCCCAACTATGGCTTCGGCCAGCACGCGTTGTTCGCGGCGGTACAGCGGAGTGATCGGGCGACCATCGATGTGCTGCTGGACGCGGGCGCCGACATGCGGAAGCGGACCGAGTGGTGGGCGGGCGGATTCGGAGTGCTGGACGATTGCGATCCGAGCCTGGTGGATTTTCTGATCGAACGCGGCGCGGAGGTGGATGCGCACTCCGCTGCGCGGCTGGGAAGGATGCCGAAGCTGCGCGAGCTGGTGACGGCGGACTCGGGCGTCGTTCGCGCGCGGGGCGGAGACGGGCAAACGCCGCTGCACTTTGCCTCCACGGTGGAGGTTGCGGAGTTCCTTCTGTCGAACGGCGCCGAAATCGATGCACGCGATGTGGATCATGAATCGACGCCGGCACAGTACATGCTGCGCGTGGAGCAGAAGCGGCACTATCCGAGGGACCGGCAGGATGTTGCGCGCTATCTGGTATCACGCGGATGCGGTACGGACTTATTGATGGCGGCGGCGCTTGGCGATGTGGATCTGGTGCGGCAGCATTTGGACAGTGATCCTGCATGCATCCGGATGAACGTGTCGGAGGAGTGGTTTCCGAAGCACGATCCGCGCGCGGGCGGCACCATTTACATCTGGACCCTAGGGGCGCAGCGCACTGCGCATGCGGTGGCACGCGATTTCGGTCATGAGGATGTTTTCCGGTTGCTGATGGAGCGCACGCCGGAAGACCTGAAGCTGTCGCTGGCATGTGAGCTGGGTGACGAAGCGGCCTTTCACGAATTTCTTGCGAAGCATCCGGATGCGTCAAAGTCGCTGTCCGAGACCGACCAGCGAAAGCTGCCGAACGCGGCGCAGAACAACAACGCAGAAGCGGTGCGGCTGATGCTGGAGGCGGGTTGGCCGGTCGACACGGCGGGAGAGATGGGCGCGACCGCGCTGCACTGGGCCGGATTCAACGGCAATGCAGAGATGACGCGCGAGATATTGCGATTCCATCCCGCGCTGGAATTGAAATCGCGGGAGTATGCGGGAACCGCCCTGGCGTGGGCGGTGTACGGCTCCGGGAACGGCTGGCATCGAGAGACGGGGAATTACGTCGGGACGGTGCGGGCGCTGCTGGAGGCTGGCGCGACGCTGCCGCCGCATGCGGAGGATCTGGAGCCCAGCGACGCCGTGCTGGAGGTGCTGCCATGAACGCCAACAAGCGCCCCATCTCCGTTACGATTCTCGCATGCGTCTATCTGGCGGTGGGCGTGGGCGGCTTCGCTCTTCACTTTCGCGAGTTGCTAGCACGTCATCCGGATGCTGTGGGGATTGAAGTCACCGAACTCACCGCAATTGTGTGCGGAGTATTTCTGCTCCGCGGCCATAACTGGGCGCGCTGGCTTGCGCTCGCCTGGATCGCATTCCACGTCATCTTGAGTGCTTTTCACTCATTCGGTGAACTCGCCATGCACGCTTTGTTCTGTGCCGCGTTTGCGTGGGTACTCCTTCGTCCCGAGGCTGCGCGATATTTTCGTGGTGCGCAAAACGAAGCAACATAACGATAGAAAATCCTGACGCTTCTTAACGGATAACTCGCAATTGCACGGATTGACCTCGCTCGTCGGCAAATGACAACGGCCTGCCGAGATGGCAGGCCGCTTCGATGCAAGTGAATGCGCGCCTAGCCGAGATACATGACATGCACGTAGGTGCCGAGGCGGGGGGGTGTAGGCGAGGTACCAGCCGGGATGGGCGGTCTTGCCGATGGCGAACGCGTCCGCTGCGAAGAACGGTTCAATTCCGGTTAAGCGGACGCGGCGCAGACTCGCTAGTAGCTTGCATCCGCGCCGGCCAGCACCACGGCGGAGCGGCGTGCCTCGGATTCGTAGTAGCGGACAAAACGTTGTGGCTCGGCGGCCTGGTATGGCTCCAGATTATGGGCCCAGCGAAAGCCGATCGGCTGATACCAGAGCTCTGCGCGCACGTGGAAGGGACCGGGCGCGGCGGCGGTGTCGATCGCGTAGCGAATCACGCTGCCCTTGTCGGTGAAATTGGGATCGTCAAGCGCATCGCCGATCACCGCAATGTCTTTGCTAGCGGATTGCTTCTCAAAGCCACTGGGCAGCAGACGGTTGTCCTTGAGATAGCCAACCGCCGAGAGCAACCCGGTGGTTACATTTTGGTGTGAATCGCTCAGGATGGGCTCGAAGATCTCTACCTGCTGCGGGCTGGTGATCTCGCGATAGTGCGGCTCATAGCGGTACGGGTCCACATCGTTGGCGTTGCCGACGATGGAGCCGTCGGGGTTCAGAGCGCCCGACTCGAAGATGGTTCGCCCGTCGCGGTCCTGCACGATTATGTGCAGCCACGCCCTGCGCGATGGATAGGCGGTCGGCAGTTTGTGCCCGGTCAGGTTCTCCACGTGAACGTCGAGCGAGAGCCTCCCGGATTTCTCTTCGGCATTCTGCAATGTGACACGCGCGGACTGCGACTTGAGAAAGTCGATGGTGCGGCCGGAGGCGGCGACCAGCTCCTGCGGCAGCGCGGCGGTGTGCAGATCGCCGCGATAATCATTGAGCATTTGCTGCATCAGGAAGTTGCCGCCGATGAATTCGTGGCGGTGCATCCCCTGGCGCAGTGGACCATAGACTGCAGTGACGGCGACCGGCTCCTGCACCTCGGGCATGTGGCACGACTGGCAGGTGTTGCGCTTGGGATAGTCGCTGTGCAGCCATTCCAGATATGGCATCTGTTCGGGAAGCGTTCCAATCTGCTGACCCTGGGGCCCGAGCGCTTTGGTGAAGAGCGTGTGGCAACTGCCGCACAAGGCGGAGTCGCGAATGTGGTCGCTGTTCTGCGGCACCATGCCGTTGGTAGAAGACTGCATGACGCGCTGATGCCCCTGATCGACGACGAAGGGGCCATACTCCGGACGCTGATGGATGTCACTGAGGCTGGCGAAGGCGACATTGCCATTGAAAGATTCCGGCGTGCCCAGGCCGGTCTTCTCCACCTGATGGCAGACGGAACAGGAGACTCCATCGGCTGCTGCGCCGTCTTTGCCGAGCAGGCCAGAGAGAGGGAGATGTGAAAAGACCTGCGCCTTGCGGCCTTCCGATCTGGCCGTGAAATGCGTCAGAGGCATGTGACAGGTGGAGCACTCGTTTTCGATGTCAGCCTGAGAGCCGGGGTGGTCGATCGATTCGCGCCGCACGCTGCCCTGCCAGTAAGGATCGCGCGATGCGTTGGCCATGATGCTGGCTCGCCACTGGAAGCCGATGGAGATATCCTCGCCCGCTTTGGTTTTGAGGCCATTGTGGCAGGCGACGCAGCGATCGGAGGTGCGGAATTGCGTCTTGAAATCCTTGTCCGAAGAGCTGACCTGCGACAACAGCGGTCCCGCCATGGACAGGGTCGAAAGCAGCGCCAGGCTTAACCGCAGGTATCTCATTTCCAGCCTTTCCACAATTTTCCGTCCGCCCAGTCCCACAGGACATAGACGGTCACCTGCGGTGTGCGGCCCGCGGTATCGGTGAACGGAGTGCGCACACCGACAGCGGCCCGAACATGTTGGCGGCGGCTGATGGTCACCTGCATCTCCGGCAGCACGTCCCAGTCAGTCTTCGCCCCATCGACCAGACTGCGCGTGGCGAGGAATTCCACCATGGGACTCCACATGCGTCCTAGCAGATGATCGGAAGCGAAGGTCTGGCCGACGGCGGTGCGATAGAAGATGGATTGCGGAGAGATGTCCGGATGCCGCGGCAGATCGGCGCCCATCTGAAACTGGACGAAGGTGTTGGAGGGGAAGAGCTGGTCGAAGGCGACGAAGGGCTCGAAGGTGGTGGTGCCGCTGCCGAAGCCACGCTTGCTGTCGCCGGTGGGCGGCAGGATTCCTCCCTGCAGACTCAGGATGGAGCCGGTGTGCAGGTTGGAATACATCACCCGCTTGATTGCAAGGGTCAGGTCGCCGGGGCCGCTTTGCCACTGGTGATTCTGGTCCTGGTTATGCAACGGGAAATCGACTTCGAGCTGGTTCTTTACGCCGAAGCGCTGTTCGTGAATGTAGTCGGTGACGAAGCCGGGGGCGCCA
>JAUTWX010000392.1 GCA_030838385.1 Acidobacteriaceae bacterium | reverse complement strand
GGCAATCATTGTTTTTGTGAGCGATTACGGGTGTCCACACCCCGGCATGCCTCTCGAACCGCAATCGATCCCGTCGAAACCGTGACGCCCCCATCGGGTCAGCACGCCATCGTGGCGATCGTGACTGCGTATCAGTATACCGTGACGGCGCACCGTGCTTGCCTACGCTACAGCGCTTTGGTCAAATCGATGTTCTGATACTCATGCGCGGCAATCCCCGCGCGGATCTGCGCCGGCGTCTTGCCCAGCTTCGTCATACGGTAGGCGTACACGCCCTCCTGCGCACACGTGCTGCACTCCATTCCGTGCGTGCCGGAGAAGCAGCTGTGCAGGCTGGCATGTCCCAGGGCCCGGTCGCAGCGGCAGTTGCAGGGCAACTGATACAGCACCCGGGGAACCCGCGCGGCCAGCGCGTAGACCTGCAATTGCCAGGGCAGGGTAGCGCCTGCGGCGCGTAGCTGCGCCTCGGTCGGGATCGGCGGCAGTCGTTCTCCAGGCGCAGGCGGCGCCGTATGGTATGCCGGCACATCGTCGGTAGGGAGGGCCCACTGGGCCGACGCGCCAAGCGTAAGCAGCGCGATGGAGAAAGTGAGCAAAACGGTCCGCATGGTGGTCAGTGTAAGCGAAGGCCGTCGCCAGAAAAAAAAGACGGCACGAACATTTGGGGTGCTCGTGCCGGGAGGCCAGTGACGCAACTTGTAGTAAAACTCTCCACGGGAGGCTTTCACCTCAACCGTTCTACAACAATAGACGCAACCGCAGCCGGAATGTTGCTCAGAAAGACAACTTTCTTTGAAAATTGCCGCAAACCACCACAGCCACCCTGCAACCTGGCAGGTGCATTCTGGCGCTCCATCCCCACGTAACCAGCTATTTAGCGCCTGCACACTCTGCGCTGTCAAGCATTTACCGCGGAGACATAAAAACTTTTGCGGAAGGCTATTTGCCGTTCAGCGGAGTCGCCAGGCTGTCAGCGGTTTCGGCCATCGCGATATCTTTCGCCGTGATGCCCCCTGCATCATGGGTCACCAGCCCTACCTTGACCTTGCTGTAGCGAATGTCCAGGTCGGGATGGTGCTGTTTCTGTTCCGCTTCCACCCCGAGCGACTGCACAAACGCCAGCGCCTCCACGAAATTCGGAAAGTTGAAGCTTCGCGTCAGCACGCCCTGTTCCACGCGCCAGCCCGGCAGCTTCGCTACCGCCGCCTTCAATGCGTCAGCATCCAATGCGCTCGATTTTTTGGTCTCCGGCATGGTCTTTAGGATGCCATTCTTTGCCCCGCGGGCGTCTTTGCGGGGCAACAGGTGCTTCACTGCGCCCAGCGAGAAGGGGTTGAATTTCTGCGCCTCTCCCTGAATCTCTGCCCGGAGATCCTCCCAGACCCGATCCGGCATGGACAGGAATACCTCCACCACCTGCGGATCGAACTGCGTCCCCATGTTCTTTCGGATTTCCCTGCGCGCAGTTGCGAAGCTGGTAGCGCTCCGGTAGGGCCGGTCCGAAGTGATCGCATCCAGAGCGTCCGCCACGGCGAAGATGCGCGCCCCCAGCGGAATCTCCTCTCCGCGCAGACCGCGCGGGTACCCGGAGCCGTTGAAGTGCTCCTGGTGGCTGTACACAATCTCTGCAGCTTCACGGAGATAGGGAATCTTGCGCAGCATCTGGTAGCCGCGCTCGCAGTGCTCGCGCATCGTGGTCTGCTCGTCCAGGGTCAGCCGGCCCGGCTTCAGCAGGATCGCATCCGGAATCGCCATCTTGCCCACGTCATGCAGAAACGCCCCACGCGCCATGGTGCGTATCTCCTGCGGCGGCAATTGCATCGCCCGCGCCAGGGCAATCGTGTACGCGGTCACCCGCCGGGAGTGGCCCTCCGTCTCCGTATCCTTCAGGTCCAGCGCGTCGCCCAGCGCCTCCAGCGTGATGTCGTAGGAGCGCTCCAGGTCGCCGATCGCGCTGTTCAACATCTCGGTGCGGGCTGCCACCAGCTCTTCCAGGTGCGTTCGATACACGTTGTTCTGCTCCACCAGCGCACGATATTCCAGAGCCCGCAATACGGTTCCCAGCAATTGGTCGCGCTCAAACGGCTTCAACAGGTAATCGTACGCCCCATTGCGCAGTGTCCCGATTGCCACCGCGACGTCGCTCACCCCGCTCACCATCACGATGGGGATCTCCGCGTACCGCTCGCGCACATGATCCAACAGTGCCAGCCCGGTCATCCCCGTCATCACAATATCGGAAAGGATCAGTCTTGGCTTTAGTCCATCATTCAGACATGCAATCGCCTCTTCCGCCGAACTCGCCAGGACCGGCCCATAGCCTGCCGGCTCCAGCATGGCGGAGACGATGGTGCGCACGGAGACATCATCGTCGACAACGAGGATGGTCGGGGGGGCCATACGGGACGTGATTCGAGTACCTTTCTGATAAGTCACTTGCAGAATCGGATTGATCATAACGGAACCCGCATGCACCTCGGTAATGTTCGAAAGGGGAATCCATTACCCTTGGCTACACGGATGTGCTAGGACGTACCAATCCCCTATCCCACAGATTTCACATGCCCCCTTGACGGAAGTGGGATTGACGGCCATCCTAGCTTCAGGATTTGGTTCGCACTCCGCAGAGAGCTGCAAATGGCGTTATGCTGTCCCACAATCGAGGGCATGCCTGTTGAATTTTGAGAGAGATTTTTCTTCCCAGGGATCGTGCCATGTCGTGCAATGCCAGATGTCCGAGCGATCGCTCGAACACCGGCAGCGCGACATCTACGAGACCCATAAGCACCGGGCCTACGCCGTCGCCTACTACATGGTAGGGAACGAGATCGAGGCCGAAGAGGTGACGCGGGATACCTTTGTCCGCGCTTTCCGCCAGGCCGAGGAACCGGACGGCCGCTGTGTCGATTGCTCGCTCGTGAACGAGCTGCGTGAGCGTATGCCCCTCGACGAGCAGGCGGCACCGGCTGAAGCGGTTTCCAGCCTCACCCTCGGTGGCCGAAACATCAAGCGCACCGATATGGAGGAGGCGCTCAAGGAACTGCCCCCCAACGAGC
>JAUTWX010000390.1 GCA_030838385.1 Acidobacteriaceae bacterium | reverse complement strand
TGGCAAATCCGATGCCCTGATAGCCGGCGGACTGCGTGTAGATAGCCGTGTTCACGCCGATGACCTGCCCGTCCATGTTGATCAGCGGACCGCCGGAGTTGCCCGGATTGATGGCGGCGTCGGTCTGAATGAAGTGCTGGAACTGGCCCTTCGCACCCGGCTCGATGCTGCGGTTCTTGGCCGAGATGATGCCGGCAGTGACGGTCTTCGCAAGCTCGAACGGCTCGCCGATGGCGACCACCCACTCGCCGACCTGCGTGCTGTCGGAGTTGCCCAGCTTTACCGTGGGCAGAGAACTCGGCGCATCGATTTTAATGACCGCAATGTCGGTGTCAGGATCCACGCCGACGACTTTTGCAGGGCGGCCGTGGTCGGTGGGATTGTCGGGATCGGTAGAGAGCTTGACAAAGATTTTGTCGGCCTTGTCGACAACGTGATTGTTGGTGACGATGTAGCCGCGCGGATCGACGATGAAGCCCGAGCCGAGCGATTCACGGACACCGCCGCCATCCAGACCGCCGCCATCATCGGGACCCTGCTGCCCAGGCCCGCCGAAGAAGCGGTTGAAGAAGTCCTGGAAATTGTTGTTCGGACCCTGCTGCTGCTGCTGATCGTCATCGCCGCCGGGACCCTGCTGCTGGTCGTCGGGCGATTGCGGATTGTTGGGTTGCGAGGGGATGGTTCCCTGAGGGCCGCGACGGCGGCTGGTGCGGCGCTCGTGGGGCAGGGTTTCGGTATAGATATTCACGACCGCGGGGCCTACATCCTTGGCGATCTGCGTGAATTGGGTGCCCATTTGTACAGGGGCGGGAATCTTCAACGGTGTGGCATCAGAGCTGTTGACCTGATTCTCGCTGCCTTTCACGCCGTGGACGGCTACCGAACCGATGAGGATGCCGGCGGAAAGGGTGGACAGTACGACAAACGTTGGAGCCAGACGGTTGAGCTTGATCCGTCTCAGTAAAGAGTTCATATGCAGGTCTAACCTCGTGAGTTTCGCGATAGCTGTCGCGGTCGGTGTGCGGCGAGTACGCCGGGGATGTGTGGAATTGTCTTGACAATTCAGTATAGATGGTTCGCTGGCTCTATCCACACATCGCTGAATTCTTAGACGCCATGAATGGCAATCGGTTTTACCAGGAAATGCAACTGATTTCCGCTTTATGCAACCGGAGCTTCGTGCGCCGTGGCATGCGCTCCCAGGGGCAGCAATTCGGTGAAGGCGATACCACCCAGAATCAGCAGCGCGCCAAGAGAGGCGCGTCCCGAAAGCCGCTCACCATAGAAGAGAAACGAAGTCAGGAAGGCAAAGACCGGCTCGAGTGCCAGGATCAGCGCCGTATGCGTCGCTGAGAGCCGCTGCTGCGCCCAGGATTGCACCGTAAACGCCACGGCAGTAGCCAACACGCCTGTCACCAGCAGGGCTATGACTAACCTTCGTGACACATGGATCCATGGGTGCTCGAAGAGGGGCAGGGCGAGGCTCATGACGAGAGTGCAGAATCCCAGTTGCAGCACGGCCAGCGTGCCCAGTGGCAGGCGAGCTGAGATGTGCGCCAGAGCGACCACATGCAGCGCGAAGCCGAGCGCGCAGAGCAGCGTAAGCAGGTCGCCGGCGTTGATGCTGCCGAATAGCGCTGCCCATGGTGTGTGGGCAGGTGTGGTCAACAACAGGATGCCGGCGAAGGCCATGGCTGCGCCCGCGAAGGCGAATAGCGACGGCCTCCGCATGCTGGCGGTGCGCATCGCAGGTACAGCGCAGAGCAGCGGGACGATGACCACGATCAGTCCGGTGATGAACGCGGACTTGGCGGGCGTAGTGCGGGCGAGGCCCGCGGTCTGGAAGCTATAGCCGGCTGCGAGACATAGGCCCACCACCGCTCCTCCGGCAAGATAACTCCGCTTGAGCCGGCGCAGATCGCGGTGATAGATGGCCGCGAGGACCACGGTGGCGATGACCATGCGCAGCAGGTTGAAGAGCAGCGGCGAGACATCGTGCAGCGCGTCTTTGACCAGCACGAAGGTCGAGCCCCAGATGGCGGAGATCAGGATGAGCAGCAAAGAGGCAATGCGGGTGTGCTTCGCGATGGGCGTGCTCCTCGTTTTATCGCGTGACTACGTTGGCGAAGTATGTCGGATGGCCGGCGACCACTGTGCGCAGCACCTTGGTGCCGAGGATGCTGTGCGGCGGGATCGTCGTGAGATCGCGATCGAGTACGACGAAGTCGGCCACCAAGCCGGGTGCAAGCGTTCCTTTGTAGGACTCGCTGAACTCTGCGTAGGCTGAGCCCTGCGTATAGGCGTAGAGTGCCTGGTCGATGGTCAGCTTCTCCTCGGGAAAATAACTTTGCGTGGCCGCTTCGTTCTCTCGCGTCACAGCGGCGTAGATGCCGCGGAAGGGCGTGATGGGCTCGACAGGATAGTCGGTGCCGAAGGCGAGCGGCACGCCGTGATCGAGGAAGCTCTTCCATGCGTAGGAGTAGCGTGCACGGTCGTGACCGAGGCGCTGCTCCGCCCACGCCATGTCGGTGAGCAGATGGTTGGGTTGCATGGAGGCAATGACGCCGAGCTGCTTGTAGCGGTCGAAGTCTGGGGCGTCGAGGACTTGTGAGTGCTCAATGCGAAGACGCTTTCTGACCGAGGGCATCGGCAGGCAATCGCAGATCGTTGCCGGAGGAACACTGCCCGACGCAAAGGCGCCCAATGCCATCTCGACCGCTCGATCGCCGATGGCATGGAACCCGATCTGGAAGCCTGCGTCGATGCGCTCCCGGGTTAAGAGGACGAGCTTCTCTTGGTCATAACGCGGGATGCCGCTGTTCCCCGGATCGTCGCTGTAGGGTGCATTCAGCGCAGCCGTCCGCGAGCCGAGCGAGCCATCCATGAAGCCTTTCAGCATGCTGGTGTGCAGCATGCGGTCATCCGCCGAGTGGTGGGCGCGATGCTCTTTTAGCGTCTCGATGGGATCATTGAAGGTCAGCCATTCCGAGACGCGTACCGGCAGATGATCTTCGCGCTCGAGTTGCTCCATCACCAGGAAGTCTTCCCACTCGGAGTAGTCCTGGACACTGGTGACGCCGTGAATGGAAGCATCAGCCAGCGCGAGCGAGAGGGCTCGCTTGCGTTCCGCCGGTGTCGGCGGCGGAATCTTCTGGAAGACCAGCTCCATGGCCGGGTCTTCGCGGACGATTCCAGTGAGCTCGCCTGCGCTGTCGTGATCGAACTTGCCGCCCTTCGGATCGGGTGTGGCGCGCGTGATATCGGCTGCTTGGAGTGCCGCACTGTTCGCGATTGCGATATGGCCGTCGACGCGCTCGAAGATTGCCGGGTGGCGATTGGCTACGGCATCCAGCTCCTGCCGGGTGGGAAGCGTCTTCTGAGGCCACAGCGTGTGATCCCAGCCTCCGCCCTGCAGCCACTTGCCCGCGGGCGCCGCCTTTGCCGCGCGTGCCACACGATCGAGCATCTCCTGGAGCGATTTGCTTCCGGTGAGATCGACCGAAAGCTGGATGTGGCCGGCAGCGCCCAGATGCGTGTGCGCATCGTTGATGCCCGGCATCGCGAAGGAGCCGCCGAGATCGACGAGCTGCGTCTTCGGTCCCTTGGTCTTGAGCAGAGACTCGTCTGTGCCCGTAGCGGTGACGATTCCATCGCGCATGGCAATCGCGCTGACGAAGTCGAGCTTGCCCTGGCCCAGCCCCACGCCGGTCAGGATATGGCCGTGGTAGTAGATGGCGTCCGGTGCGGCAGGCTGCGCAGCGAGCGGCAGCGTGACGGCAAGGACAGCGGCAGCAACGAGCAAATGGAGCATGGCTCGGAGTTTAGCAGTCGAGTCATCGCAGTTTCATCGACGTGCAACCTAATGAAGCGATTGACAGCGCATGATCGGTGGGCAGTACAAATCCCCCGGAGGACTCCCCCAATGAAGCGGCTTTTTGGGCTCTTATTTCTCGTTGCCGTATT
>JAUTWX010000290.1 GCA_030838385.1 Acidobacteriaceae bacterium | reverse complement strand
GGATTCCGAACTGGGTGGTGCTTCCGTTTCTTGTGGCCGGCGTGGTGGTCTCGGGCTGGATGCACGGCTGGAGCGGGATGGGACAGAGCGTGGCCGGGATGGCGCTGGGAGGGATTCTGTTTGGGGTTCTCTGCTGGATGGGCGGCATGGGCATGGGAGACGTGAAGCTGGCCGCCGCCATCGGAGCCTGGATCGGGCCATCGCAGCTGCTGACGGCACTGGTGCTGACCGGCATCGTTGGAGGCATCATGGCGCTCTGCTGGGCGGCATGGTCGGGCTTTCTGGGAGAGCTGTTCGCGGGCACTGGCGATCTGGTGTTCGGGCTGAAGAAGCGCGGGCTGCGGCCACATCCGGAGCTGATTTTGAATAACCCGCTGACGCGCAAGATGCCTTACGCGCCGGCGATCGCAATCGGGACCCTCGCCTCATTCTTTTCTCGCTAAGGATCGGGAATGGCGACTGCACTCATATCCGCATATAGGTCAAGAACACGATGCCAACTACTTTTCACCGAGCGGGCGAAACGCGACCAGAGAGGGGCGGGGAATCCGTGATGTCGACCTTTACGCAGAATCCGGATGCGCTGGGCACCAGCGTGCTCTCGGTGGCTCTGATCGGCCCGGATGAGACGGGGCGAAAGGCCATGGCGCGCGCGCTGAGCGGGCCGCAGGCTAATGTGACTCGGGAGTTTGCGTCGTATCCCGAGCTGGACGATATTCCGCGGCTGCTCGAAGGGGACTACGACGTGATCGTGGTGGAGCTGGATAGCAATCCGGAGCACGCGCTGGACCTGGTGGAGACGTTTTGCGGCAACGGGCTGGCCACGGTGATGGTCTACTCGGGACGCTCCGATTCCGAGATGCTGATGCGCTGCATGCGCGCCGGAGCGCGGGAGTATCTGACGCAGCCGGTTTCGCCGGGCACCATGGCCGAAGCGCTGGTGCGGGCATCGGTCCGCCGCCCCGCGGTGCGCCCGGCAAAGAAGACGGGCGGCAAGGTGCTGGTGTTTGCGGGCACCAAGGGCGGTGCGGGAACGACCACTATTGCGGCGAATTTCGCAGCAGCGCTGGCAGAAGAATCGCATCGCAGCACGGCTTTGATCGATCTCGGCTTCCCGCTGGGCAATGCCGCTCTGGACCTGGGCATGACGGTGCAGCACTCGACTGCGAATGCGCTGCAGAATGTCGATCGGCTGGATGCAACCTTTCTCTCCCGGCTGCTGAGCAAACACAGCTCGGGGCTTTCCGTGCTGGCGGCGCCGGACAAATACTCGGCGATCCATCCGTCCGAGGATGCGATTGCCAAGCTGATCGCGACGGTGCGGCAGGAGTTTGAGTATGTGGTGGTCGATGCGGGTTCGGGCAGCGCGCTGAACTACAAGGCGCTGTTCGAGGGTGCCGGTGCGGTGTACCTGGTGACTCAGGTCAGCATCCCGGAGCTGCGCAATGCGAACCGTCTGATTACCGAGTTTTTCGCCGGGGACAGCAGCCGCCTGGAGATCGTGCTCAACCGCTACATGCCGCGCACGGCAGGCATAGACGAAGAGACCGTAACCAAGGCGCTCACACTGCCGGCGCAGTGGAAGGTACCGAGCGACTATCCGGCGGTCAAGCGTGCGCAGAACACGGCTACAGCACTGCAGCAGACAGACTCACCAATTACCCGGGTGATCCGACAGATGGCGCGAACCGCCTGCGGTCTGCCACCCACACCGAAGAAGAAAGGCTTCCTGTTTTGAGGAAGGCCCGAAGGCACATAGCTCCAACGATCGCAGGGATGGAATAGCGTGGACCAACTCGATATCGAAACACTCAAATCGGACGTACATCGGACACTGATCTCCAAGCTGGATCTGGAGAAGCTGTCCCGCGTCAACTCCACGCAGGCGCGGGAAGCCGTTGCGCGGATGATCGACGAGATCATCGCGAACCAGAAGATACCGCTGAACTTCAACGAGCAGGAGCGTGTCCGTGCCGACCTGCTGGACGAAGTCTTCGGTCTGGGGCCGCTCGAGCCGCTGCTGCGCGACGGGGGCATCTCCGACATCCTGGTGAACGGCAAGGACAACGTCTTCATCGAGCGCGGCGGACTCCTCGAAAGAGTGGATGTGAGGTTCCGCGACGACCGCCATCTGCTGCAGATTATCGACCGCATCGTGTCGCGGATCGGGCGCCGGGTGGATGAGTCCTCGCCGATGGTCGATGCACGTCTGCCCGACGGCTCGCGCGTGAACGCCATCATTCCGCCGCTGGCGCTGGATGGCCCTGCGTTGTCGATTCGCCGCTTTGGAACCGGTCCGCTCTCCTCCAGCCAACTGGTGCAATTGAAGAGTATTTCGGCGGAGATGATGGAGATGCTCTCTGCCGCGGTGCGGGCTCGCATCAGCATCCTGATCTCCGGCGGAACCGGTGCCGGCAAGACCACCTTCCTGAACGTCCTGTCGCAGAACATTCCGCAGAATGAGCGCATCGTCACCATCGAAGACGCGGCCGAGCTGCAGCTCGCCCTGCAGAATATTGTGCGGCTGGAGACGCGGCCGCCCAACGTCGAAGGGCAGGGCGCGGTCCGCCAGCGGCAGTTGCTGATCAACAGCCTGCGCATGCGCCCCGACCGCATCATCATTGGCGAGGTGCGTGGGGAAGAGGCCTTCGACATGCTGCAGGCGATGAACACGGGGCATGAGGGCTCGATGACCACCATTCACGCGAATACGCCGCGCGACGCTCTGTCGAGGCTGGAGTCGATGGTGGCGATGAGCTCGCTGACACTGCCGGAACGGACGGTCCGCCAGCAGATCGCCTCAGCCATTGCGATCGTGGTGCAGGTCTCTCGTCTGAGCGACGGCAGCCGCAAGGTGACCAGCATCTCCGAGATCACGGGCATGGAAGAGAACGTGATCAGCATGCAGGAGATCTTCCATTTCAAGAGACGCGGCATTGGACCGGACGGCAGGGTAGTGGGTGTCTTCCAGCCGACGCACATTCGTCCGAAGTTCCTTGAGGGACTTCGTGTCGCAGGCATCTTCCTGCCGGCTGGCTTGTTTGAGCAGACGCTGGAAGTGAACTGAGAAAGTTGAGCGCGGAATGCTTTTACTAATGGTGCTGGTATTCCTGGTGGTATTCGCGGTGTTCGCCCTGATCCTGCTGGGCAGCGGGTCGGGGGCACCGCAGCAGACAAAAAAGACGCTGGCCCTTCTCCAATCCGCGCTGGCCAGCGGCGCGGCGAACGTGCGCGACCAGATGGTCGATATCCGCAAGCAGGAGCTGCTGAGCGCGGTTCCCTGGATCAACCGCTGGCTGGCGAAGATAGAGCTGGCGCCGCGTCTGCGCGCGCTGCTCTATCAGGCGAACCTGAAATGGACGGCGGGAGGCATGCTGTTGATGTCGCTGGCCTGCTTCGCCTTCCCCGCATACCTGATTTATCTGCGGACCGGCGCGGGGATCCTTGCGCTGTTGATCGGGATACTGCTGGGCGGCCTGCCCTTGGCCTATGTGCTGCAGAAGCGGAACCAGCGGTTCAACAAATTCGAGCAGGGTCTGCCGCAGGCGCTGGATCTGATGGTGAGCGCGCTGCGCGCCGGCCACAGCCTGGCATCCTCGCTGGGCCTGGTCGCTCGTGAGTCTCCTGACCCGATCGGTCACGAGTTCAGGATCTGCCATGAGGAACAGAACTATGGCCTGGAGCTGAGAACTGCGATGGAAAACCTGATCGCCAGAGTGCCGCTGCAGGACGTCCGGATCGTGGCGACCGGCATTCTGATTCAGAAAGAGAGTGGAGGCAATCTGGCGGAGGTGCTGGAGAAGGCCGGGCACGTGATCCGGGAGCGGTTCACGCTGAAGCGGCAGATCCGCGTGCACACTGCCCAGGGACGGCTGACGGGCTGGATCCTCTCCTTCCTCCCCATCGTGCTGGGCTTCGGCCTCTACCTGGTGAACCCCGACACCATGAGCATTCTGTGGAAGCGGCCGATCGGCATCAAGCTTCTCTACACCGCAGGCTGCATGACCATTGCCGGTGGTTTAATCATCCGCAAGATCGTACGGATGGAAGTCTGAAGGAGGACGCCCATGATTGCAACCATTACGTTCATCGTCATCTTCCTGCTGATCGCAAGCGGCGGACTGCTGGTGTTCTATCGCGAGGCGGCGCTGCAGAGAATTGCCGCGGTGATCGCGCCGGAGTCGAAGCGGAGAAACCTGCGCGACACCATCCGGCAGACGGGCACATCGCTTTCCGGCATGGTGGAGCACATCGAGCGCGTGGTACCCAAAAGCCAGGCAGAAGTCTCGGTTACGCAACAACGGCTGATACGTGCCGGCTTCCGCAAGGACGCGGCGGTCAACTACTTCTATGCCGGGAAAGTGATCACGCCGCTGGCCTTCTGCCTGCTGCTTCTGGTGAGCGGCATCGCCGGCAGTTCGCTGGTCATCTACGCGGTGGCCCTGGGACTTGGGTTCCTGGCGCCGGATTTCTGGCTGGGCCGGCGGATTTCCAAGCGCCAGGCGAGCATCCGGCGTGGTTTGCCCGATGTGCTGGACCTGCTGGTGATCTGCATTGAAGCGGGGTTGAGCCTGGATCAGGGAACGGCACGCACGGCAGAGGAGCTGCGAGAGGCGCATCCTGCCATCAGCGATGAGGTGGGCATCGTGGTGCTGGAACAGCGAGCCGGAAGGCCGCGCGCCGATGCGTGGAAGCATTTTGCGGAGCGCACGGACGTGGATAGCGTGCGCAGTCTGGTTTCGGTGCTGACGCAGTCCGAGCAGTTCGGCACCAGTATCGCAAAGACGCTGCGTGTGCACTCCGATACGCTCAGAACGCAGCGGCGCCAGAAGTTGGAAGAGCAGGCGGCGAAGACGACAGTGAAGCTGGTGTTTCCGCTGGTCCTGTTTATCTTTCCATCGCTGTTCCTGGTGGCGCTGGGACCGGCCGCCATCATCATGCTGGAAGGTTTGAAGAATCTGTCTCAATAAAAAGGGGGTATTGACGTGGACAACACAATGATCATCCGGGTAGTCGCGGGAGTTATCGCGATCGTCCTGCTGTTTGTTCTCATTCAGCGTCGCAGAACGCGGGTGAAATAGAAGGACCTGCCCTGCGGTATCGGGAGGCGGGATTCCAGTGGCACGCCGGGTTTGGGTGCTGAGCGGTAGAACCGTCCCACGAGCGCATTCGGGAGCCGGAGACATTGGGGCTCGGGACACGATGGTCCGGAGGACGCTCACCGGAGAGCAGCGGATGCGCCGCTGCTTCGCGTCTGGGTGAGCGCGCCGCCGGGGGTCAGGCAGCGCAGGGCAGGACGCCGTGGTTGGAAAGCGGCGACTTTTGAGGAAAGGAACTATATGGGCTGGTGACGGGAGAGGCGATCCGGAGAAGCAGAAGGGGAGAGACTGATCCGGGCCACGTGGCGTGGCGCTTTATTCGACGGCGAGACCAGCGGGCCGGTGATGGGATGAAACGACGGACATATTGCGTGTATAACCAGACCCGCGAGTGTTTTATCAGCCTCGGCGTGACGCCGGCCGATACGACGCTCGGTCGCTTGCGGGGTCTGATCGGAAGACTGGAGCTCAAGTTCGACGACGGCGTGTGGGTGGTGCCGTCGCGTGGAATCCATACCCTGGGCGTACTGTTCCCCCTGGATCTGATCTATCTGGATGCGAACAACCGGGTCCTGCACCTGATCGAACACTTTCCCCCATTTCGTGTGGCGCCGTTGCGGGCGCAGGCGGCCAGTGTGCTGGAGCTGCCGACGCACACGATCTATTCGTCGCAGACGCAGATGGGGGATCACTTGCTCATCTGTGCTGCCGAAGAGATGCAGCGTCATCTCAGCCGGGCCTCGGTCGAACAACTCGACGCGCAGACGAAATGAGCGTCCGGAGTGATGCGAAGTGGTGTATGGAGGACAAGATGGCGCCGTTCATGGGATGGTTCACGGGAAGCCTCCCGCGTCAGCGGCGCAAGGTGGAACGGCAGGACACGTCCGAAGTGGTGGCGCACTACTGGGACGGCGGCGCGCCCGCCGCGCACACCATTCGGGACCTCAGCGCGAGTGGGCTGTTTGTCGTGACCGAGCAGCGATGGTACCCGGGCACGATGGTGATGATGACCTTGCAGAGAAAGGACAGCTTCGATGGTGAAGCCGATCGGTCGATCACAGTGCAATCAAAGGTAGTTCGATCCGGAACAGACGGCGTGGCGCTGATCTTCGTGCCGGAGGAGAACGGACATAAGCACGCTGCGAATGGCGCCTCCAACGGGAATGGTCATTTCGCGACCGCAGGCAGGAAGGCCATCAGCAAGTTTCTGCAGCAGATCAGAAATGGCAGAGGGCAGTCGCTGGTGGAGTTCATTCTTGTCCTGCCTGTGGTCTTCCTTCTGATCGTCAACGTCGTGAACTTCGGCGCGTTTTTCTATGCCTGGATCACGGTGTCGAATGCCGCGCGTGCGGGTGCGGACTTTGCGATTCTCAGCGGGGCATCGGCGGGATCGCTGCCTACGGCGACGACGACTCCAGCCCAGATTACGCAGATCATCACGAAAGATATCTTGTCGTTGCCCAACCGGGCCAGCCTGGTGGTGAACGTCTGCGAGAACGACGTTGGAGCGACGCCGGCGGTCAACGCACTGGTCGGGACCTGTTCCGGCATACCGGCGGATCCCGAGCCCACGAGTTACGTTCTGTTGACCGTGGATGTGACCTACACCTACCTGCCGCTGATTCCTGCGGGCTTTCAGTTCAGCAATCTGAATGTGTTCGCGACCATTCCCCCGACCACCATTCATCGCAGAGCGGTGATGAGGGAACTCCGATGAAAATTCCGTTGAA
>JAUTWX010000289.1 GCA_030838385.1 Acidobacteriaceae bacterium | reverse complement strand
CGCCTCCACCACCACAGGAGGCAGCACCTGCCCAGCCAGCGCCGCCACCACCGCCACCGGCCCCGGTCGTCCGCACCGTCACCGTAGCGGCGGGCACCTCGCTGCCCATACGGCTGGCGGATGCCCTGGACAGCGCCACCACGCAGACAGGACAGGTCATTCATGGCACGCTGGCTGCCGACGTCATCGCGGACAACATGGTGGCCATCCCGCGCGGCACACCTGTAACGGGTCGCGTGGTCGACGCAAAGGATGCAACCCACTTCTCCGGTAGCTCGCTGCTCTCGATCGAGATAACCCAGATTGAACTGAAGGGGCAGCCGGTTGGGGTAAGCACGACTGCCTTCAGCCAGCAAGGGAAGGGACGAGGCAAGAACACAGCGATGAAAACCGGCGGCGGCGCGGCGCTGGGGGCGATCATTGGCGCCCTCGCCGGCGGCGGCAAGGGTGCGGCGATCGGAGCGGCATCGGGCGGCGGCCTGGGCGCGGGTGTCAACGCCGTCACCCGGGGCGAGCAGGTGAAGATTCCCGCGGAAACGCTGGTCAACTTCAAGCTGCAATCGCCGATCAGCGTCACCACGTCGCGCTCAGCCAACGGGCCCGCAGCCCGGACGTTCACTGATCCGAATGCGGACCCGAACCAGCCGCCGCAGTAGACACCACGGGTAGAGGCGCGGTTTTTCCTAATCGCAGATGCAGAACAGGCCGCTCCGGATGGGGCGGCCTGTTCTGTCACAGCTCGCTACTGGACCTGCGCCGTAACGGTGGAGGTCTGAGTGACGGATCCGCCGCTCGCCGTGACTGTCACGGTGTAGCTGCCGGCGGGTGTCGTGGTGCCGCCGCCACCGCTGCTGCCACCACCACAACCCACAACACCCGCGGCTACGATGAGCAGCATCAGGCTGAGCATGCGCTGCCAGGCGCGACGCCGCCCGGGCAGCCCGAACAGCAAAATGCCGGCAAGCGCGATGCCGCCCGCCGCGTACCAGGTGCGATCCGCTGGATTGCCCGCTAGGTGCACGGCGGATTTCGTCGTGACCGTCTGCACGGTGAGCACGTCGGTCGCCGCCTTAGCACTGGTGATTGCAACAGTGGGTTGTGCCAGAGAGCAGGTAGGCGCCGGAGAGCCAGTTCCCGTAACTGCACAGGTCACACTCACGGTGCCGGTGAAGCCGGCGGCAGGCGTGACGCTGATGGTGGTTGTGGCCGAGCGACCGCTGGGGACGGTAATGGTGGTGGGTGCGGCGCTCAGGGAGAAGAGGGCGCCACCACCCGTAAATGCCGCAGTGCCC
Organism: Acidobacteriaceae bacterium; assembly: GCA_030838385.1. Lineage (GTDB taxonomy): Bacteria > Acidobacteriota > Terriglobia > Terriglobales > Acidobacteriaceae > KBS-83. Next base: position 14,226 of record JAUTWX010000289.1, on the reverse strand, counting down.
GAGTTGTAATTTGCGTCTCCGACGTAGCTAATGTTCGCCGCGGTACCGGTGACCGTGATGGTGGCTTGCGCGGCCTGGCCATTCGAAGTGTTCACCACGTTTAGCGTTCCAGTGCCAACCGTGGCGCCGCTGCTGTCGGTCAGCGTGACGGTGCCAGTGGGCAGTGAAAAGCCGCTATTGAAATAGAGAGTGCCGAAGACAGGGTCGACTTCGACGGTGGCAGTTGTGGCGCTGTTGCTCGGGACACTCATCGTCACGTTGTTCTTCGTGACGGTGAAGGTCTGTGCCGCAGCCGTGCTGGGCGAAAAGCTGGGATCGCCGGAGTAGCTGGCGCTGACCGTGTAGGTACCCGGTGGGTAGGGGAGAGACAGCTGTCCCGGAATTTCCGCAAAGCCGTTGCTGTTGACGCTCACCTTCTGGTTCAGCGCGGCGAAGGCGGGCGTACTGCTAAAGGTCACCGTCCCTGTGGCCTGTTGCAGGTAAGTCTGCTGCTGACTGGAGTTGACCTGCGCTGTGGACAATGGTTCGGCAGCGACCGAGACATACGTGCCGTAAGGAACGCTGGTTACGGTAGCGTAAGCTCCCGTGTTTGCCGACTGGTCCTGAATGAAGAGATCGAGCGTGCTCGCCTCGGCACTCACCGTTACCGCGATGGGAGGGGTGGAAACGCTGGGTGCGAAGGTGCCGTCGCCTCCGTAGTTGGCGGTCAAGTTATAGCTTCCGCCGGGAAGGAAAGTGTAGGAGCCATTGGTCGCAGTGCCATTGGCTAGCGTCAGGATGGAAGGCGACGCAACCGTTCCCTGAACGGCTGCCGCTGCGGTCGCAGAAGTGCCGCCGCTGGCCACCAGCGATACATTGCCGCTGGGCGTCCCTCCTGAACCGGTCACGGTAACGCCGACACTCGCCGATTTGCCGTGCACGATGCTGACCGGGGCGGTTGAGCCATTCACTGTCAGCGCGGTCGTGGTCGGTGTAAAGGTGACCTTGGACCAGTTCTGCACCAGTTGCGTGGCGTCCACGCTGCCCAGTCCGCTAGCCACATCGTATCCGGCGGCTGCGTCGTAGCCGGTGAGGAAGAGGTTGGTACTGCACTGCGCCGAACCGGATGCGCAGACCACGGAGTTGTTGCCGGTGGTCACGTCATGGAAGGAGGCGGCGTACTGCTTGGAGAGTGGGTAAAGCGTGTAGTCCGCCTGGCCCAGGCGGACATTCGTACCGCCACCGGACTGCAACTGCTGCACCACGAGCGCCAGCACGCCAGCGAAAGCCGGCGAGGACGCGGAGGTGCCGCCTACTACCTGGTATGCGGTGTATGTGCCGCTGGTAATTGCTCCGCTCGCCGGCGGTGTGCAGTCCTGATCCCCAGGCTGGTCGCCGCCTAACCCTGAGGCGCACAGGAACCAGATGGAGCCGTCGAATCCATTCGAGGCGAAGAGTGACACGTCGGGGATTTCACGTGCGGTCTGCGACGAGCCCAGGCTGCCCTGCCAGCTTGGCTTTGGATACGCGCCAGTGCACGCAGATACGTTGCCGTTCTGGTCGACATTTGCCGTGAGGCAGCCGCTTATCCCGCCCCCAGCGCCGGTAATGTTGGTGTTGCCCTGACTGTCCTGGAACGCAACATTTCCGCTCAGTGGGCCGATAGTCGTGGATGAATCGTCCCAGGGGATCTCGGGGATGTATCCAAGCGCGGACCCGCCGATGGAGGAATTCGTCAGGCTCCAGTAGTGCTGAAAGTTGTTCGGGGTCTGGTTGAAGTCTGTTCCGCCAACAGCAATGTTGTAGGGGGTGGAGGCAAAGCCGTTTACCTGCACTCCCTGGGCCGCTACGGTCTCGGTATTGCTGTCGTCGCAGCCTGCAGCGCCACTGTCGCCAGTGGACACCGTGACCGAGATGCCCTGGGCCGCCGCCTGCTGCCACAGGTTGAGGATTTGCAGGTTGCCGTTCTGTCCCTGGTAAGCCTCGCAGCCGCCGAAGCTTACGTTCAGGATATTGATCGCGTTGTCGTCCAGCGCCCGCTGGATGCCCAGAATCAGTCCCGACTGAAAGGTAGTGTTCTCCGCTATGTAGAGCTTGAGGTCTGCCGCCGGAGCAACCGCACTGGCCACCTCGAGGTCCAACAGCGCTTCGACCGCCTCGCTGTTCACTACGCCCGGATCATTGCCGTCGACGATGACCTTTGAATTCGGCGAGAGGGCGGGCAGCCCGAAGAGCGTGCGGTAGTTGTTCACGTTGGTCAGATCGACGTTTGAATCACCGGCGATCCCGATCGTGACACCGGTCCCATCCAGGTTTTTCGTCGCAGCATACTTCTTGTTCAGCGTCTGGTTCGGAGTGTTGTAGATGGTGGCGAAGTCCGCGGGTGTTACTACAAGGAGGCCGGTGGTCGTGTTGTCCGTGTAGTTTGCCCTGATGGATGAACTCTGCGGGTTGCGCGCCACGCTCGTCATCGCCTTGGGATTGGCGCTGGTTGGAGCCGGGACCAATGTCCGGGCCTCCGGTGCGGTGTGCATCGGCTTTGGCCGGAAGTCGTTGAGCGGCGAGATGCCGGCAATCACCGGCGCCAGTGCTGCCGGGATCTGCGGATCGACGATGTTCGAGATGTGGGTCACGCCGTCGAGCTGGAAGGAATGGATTTTGGTGGCGAAGGCGCTCTCGATCTGCCCCGCGGTGCCGGAGAACTCGATCGTGGTCCTGGTCTGCGAGACTTTTGCCACGGCAAGGCCCTGGGACTGCAGCCACGCCACGACCGCCTGCACATCAGAGTCTGCCGGTCCGAACTGGCTGCCAAGCTGCGCCGGCGTGAGCCAGTGGTGGTAGCTAGCGGTTCCCGGAGTGTGCGCCTCGGCGATGAACTGTTGGAGCGCCGCCTCCTGCTCGGCGGGGCGCTTCAGCAGCAGCAGCACACGGCTGGCGGGCGCGCCGGCGTCCACGGCACCCAGGTCCTGGGCACGCTTCGATATGGGACGCACATTGCCCTTCAGAGTGACCCGCTGCTGGTTGTTTACGGCTTGCGTGATCTGCGGCGCAGGAACCGGACCTGGGACTGCGCCGAAGCTCCAGGTAGATGCGCTAAGTAGACCGAGACAGACGAGAGGGCGCACGGTGCGCTGCAAAAGCTTCATGATGGCCATTCCTGAAAAGTCCTTGTGCCGGTGGCGCGAGGGATGCCTTGGTTAGAGCATGTTCACTGTTACTGTGTACAGCCAAGTTTGCGAAGTGTGGCTTTTCTTAACAGAAAAGCCACGTCCCCAGTGGCGCTTCTATATACACCTACAGTGAAATGCTCCAGTGACTGGCACCGCTTGCCATGTTTCGGCTTTCTGACGTGCCATTCCGGATTTGGTCAACCGTTCGATCGGAACCCGGCACAGGCGCGCGGCTTATTATGCCAAGCCGGAACCCGCCTGCGCTATGAAAGTTGCGTCCAGGGGTGCCTCTGGTTACGCCATCGAGGCTGGTTTGACTTCATCGGCAGGCACGGATAGCTTCGATGACAGCATCACCTGTGTTGCGCCGCCCGCCTCTCCAGCGGGTGCGGAGGTACTGTTGACCAAGTGTTACCCTGCCCAACCGCACCGGATGCGAGCCTGGCCGGCGCCTTTCCTGATTGCCTGCATCTTGATTGCTTGCACTGACCTGCTGCCCGCCATCGCGCAAACCAAACCGGCGGAGACCCCGGCTACGTCCGACCTGGCGCAGCAGGAACTCGCCCGCTTTGAAAAGCGTGTCACCACGAAGGTTCTTCCCAACGGCTTGACGGTTCTGCTCATCGAGCGGCCGGAAGCGCCAGTCTTCTCGTACTACACGGTAGTGGACGCGGGCGATGCGAACGATCCGACCGGGCAATCCGGCATTGCCCACATGTTCGAGCACCTAGCTTTCAAGGGAACCGACGAGATTGGCACCACCAACTGGCCTGCCGAAAAGATGGCGCTGCAGAAGGTGGAAGACACCTATGCCGCCTACGACAACGAATACCGCAAGCGCGTGGGACAGGATCCCGCGAAGGTGAAGCAATTGCGTGAGGCCTTCGACGCGGCGAAGAAGGATGCGCAGCAGTACGTGATTCCCAACCAATTCACGCAGATTGCCGAGGAGAATGGCGCGACAGGCATCAATGCGTCCACCGCTCTGGATTCAACCGAATACTTCTGGAGCATGCCGGCCAACCGGCTTGAGCTCTGGGCGTATATGGAGAGCGGCCGCATCGGCCACCCCGTGCCGCGTGAGTTTTACAAGGAGCGCGACGTGGTGATGGAAGAGCGGCGCATGCGCACCGACTCCAATCCCATCGGCCGCATGGTGGAGCAGTTTCTCGCGACCGCTTATGTTGCGCACCCCTATGGACGGCCGGGGGTGGGTTGGGAGTCGGAGCTCTCGCAGATCGATGCCACCGAGGCCGCGTCCTTCCACAAGACGTACTACACGCCCTCGAATATCGTGATCGCGGTTGCCGGCGACCTGAAGGCATCGACGACGATGCCGGTCATGGAGAAGTATTTCGATCCCATTGCGGCGGGTCCGAAGCCGGAGCCGATGACCACGGTCGAGCCGCCACAGAACTCCGAGAAGTCGGTGATCATCCGCGAGGCGACGCAGCCCTTCTACATCGAGGGCTATCACCGCAGCGACTATCTCGACCCGGACGATCAGATTTACGACGCCATTACGGACATCCTTTCGAACGGCCGCGTCTCGCGCCTGTATCGGTCGCTGGTGCGCGATCAACGCATCGCCGCCGAGGCGGAAGGCTTCAGCGGCTTTCCTGGAACGAAATATCCGGGGCTCTTCGCGTTCTATGCCGTGCCGCTGCCCGGTCACACGCCGCAGGAGATGCGCACGGCTATTCATAAGGAGATCGACAAGTTGAAGACCCAGGACGTGACCGACGACGAGCTGGCCATGTTCAAGACGCGCGCGCGGGTCGATCTGCTGCGCTCGCTTGCCGATAACGAGGGTCTGGCGCAGAGCCTGGCTACCTACCAGCTTCGCTACGGCGACTGGCGCGAGCTCTTCCGCCAGCTCGACAAGATCGACAAGGTGTCGAAGGCAGACATTCGCCGCGTGGCGAACAAGGTCTTCACAGAGAACAATCGCACCTACGCCATCATCGAGACCGTGCCCCCGCAACAGCCCGCAGGCGCAGCAGCGCCGAAGGCGGGTGGCCTGTGATGCGCCTGAGTGCTGTCGCTCTGCTCGCGCTGCTTCCGATTGCTGCTTTGCCGGCGATTGCTCAGGGACAAACACAAACTGCTCCGCAGGCGCAGCCGTGGAAACAGATTCCGATTCCCACGCTGCCTGCATTTCACCCGCAGCAGCCCCGCCGCATCCTGCTCGACAATGGCGCGATCATTTTTCTTCAAGAGGATCATGAGCTGCCGTTTATCAATGGCTTCGTCGAGATGCGGGGCGGCGGCCGCGATGTTCCCGCGTCGAAAACCGGCTTGGTTGACCTCTACGGTGAGGCCTGGCGCACCAGCGGCACGGCAACCAAGTCCGGCGACGCCATGGACGATCTGCTGGAAGCCAAAGCTGCGAAAGTCGAAACCGATGGGGATGTGGACTCGACGAGCGTGAGCTGGTCGTGTCTCAAGACTGACTTCGATCCCGTTTTCGGCATTACGACGGATCTGCTGCTGCATCCGAAGTTCAATCCCAGCAAGCTCGATCTCGCAAAACAGGAGATGGCCGCCGGCATCGTGCGCCGGAACGACGATGCCGGCGCCATCGCGAGCCGTGAGGCGGCCAAGCTGGTGTATGGCCCGACCAATCCTTACGGGCGCACGCCGGAGCTGGCCGGGGTGATGGCCATCACCCCTGCCGACCTGGAGCAGTTCCATGAGAAGACGGTGATCCCGAACGGCATGATCATCGGGGTGAGTGGCGACTTTGACGGCGCGGCGATGGAGCAGAAGCTACGCGCCGCTTTCGGCGGGCTGAAGAAGGGCACACCGCTGCCGCCGCCGAAAGACACCTTCAACGGACCAACACCTGGCGTCTACGCAGTGGATAAGAACGATGTGAACCAGAGCAACGTCTGGATTGTCGGGCTGGGCACGGAACGCTCGAACCCCGACTACTACGCGCTGAGCGTGATGAACCAGATCTTCTCCGGCGGATTCGGGTCGCGGCTCTTTCAGAATGTGCGGACGAAGATGGGGCTCGCGTACTCCGTTGGCGGCTCGTATGGCGCCTCGTACGATCATCCCGGGCTCTTCTACACCGTGGCCGCGACCAAGAGCGTGAGCACGGTGGATACGACGAAGGCGATGCTGCAACAGATCGACGACTTGAAGACCGAGCCTTTCACCGAAGACGAACTGCGGCGCGCGAAGGATGAGCTGCTGAACTCCTTCGTCTTCCGCTACGACACGCCGGAGAAGGTGCTGAGCGAACGGGCCAGCCTGGAATTTTATGGCTACCCGGCGGACTTCCTGGAGAAGTATCGCGCAGCCATTGAAAAGGTAACAACGACCGATCTGGAACGGGTCGCGAAAAAGTATGTCGACCGCTCGAAGCTCGCGGTGCTGGTGGTGGGAAATGTGCAGCAGATAGCTACCGGCACCCCGGGTCAGCCGGGCAAGCCGCTCTCCGATCTGGGGCAGGTGCATCCCGTTGACATCACCATACCGATGCCGCCAGGGATGCAGGGCGGCGGACCGGGCAGTCAGTAGCCACAAAGGACGGGGATGCAACTCGCTATCGTCATCATGGCCGCGGGCAAGGGTACGCGGCTCAAATCGCGGCGGCCGAAGGTGCTGCACCAGATTGGCGGCCGTGCGCTGGCGGAGCACGTGATCGCCGCCGCCGCGCAGGTAGTGGAGCCGAAGGACATCTACGTCGTGATCGGCCATGAGGCGGAGGCGGTGCGCGCTGCACTGCGGCATACGGGAGTGCGGTTCGTCGTGCAGGCGGAGCAGCGCGGGACGGGACACGCGATCCAGACGGCGAAGCCGGAGGTTGAGGGCTATGAGAACCTGATCGTGCTGTCGGGCGATGCGCCGATGATCCGGACCGAGACCATCCTGCGGCTGCGCGACTTCCACCTGGAGCAGCAGGCGGCGATGACCGTGCTGACGACGCGGCCGGCAGATCCGACGGGATATGGACGGGTGGTCCGCAAGGCTGCGGGCAAGCCCGAGGTCATTGCGATCGTCGAGCAGAAGGCGCTGAAGCCGGAGCAGCTTTCTGCGCCGGAGATCAATTCTGGCATCTACGCCTTTCGCGCGGAGCCGCTGTTCAAGCATATTGGCGAGCTCTCGACGGACAACGCGCATGGCGAGTATTACCTGACCGATATGGCGGCGCTGCTGGTGAAGGCGAAGGAGCGGGTGGTGGCGCTGGAGACGGCGGACGTGCACGAAGTGTTGGGCGCGAACACCATTGCCGAGATGATGGAGCTGGACGCCGAGATGCGGATGCGCAAAGCGCAGGCTCTGATGGCGGAAGGCGTGACCATCTTCCGGCCGGAGACGTCGGTGATCGACAGCACGGTGACGGTTGGCGCGGACACGATTGTGGAGCCATTCGTGCAGTTGCTGGGGCGTACGAAGATCGGGAGCGGATGCCGGATTCGTTCCTACTCGGTGATCGAGGACTCTACGATTGGCGACGACGTGCTGGTGCGCAACGGGTCGGTCATTGGCTCTTCGCTGATCGCGAAGAACGCTCTGATCGGGCCCTATTCGCATCTGCGGCCGGAGTCGGAGATCGGCGAAGGCGCGCACGTGGGAAATTTTGTGGAAACGAAGAAGTCGCGGCTGGGGGCGGGGGCGAAGGCGAACCACCTGAGCTACATCGGCGACGCGGAAGTCGGCGCGGGCACGAACATCGGCGCGGGCACGATCACCTGCAACTACGACGGCAAGGGCAAGCACCGGACGACGATCGGCGCGAACGTCTTCGTGGGCAGCGACTCGACACTGGTGGCGCCGCTGGCGATTGCCGATGGAAGCTACATCGCGGCGGGCTCGACGATCACCGAAGATGTGCCGGCGGACGCGCTGGCGCTGGGTCGTGCGCGGCAGACCACCAAGCCCGACTGGGCGAAGAAGATGCGCTCGCGGAAGTAGCTGGCTGAAATGACTGCTGGCCGATAATGTGGTCAGCTAAAAGCGGTTGAGCGGGCCTTTGGCCCACGCGAGACGTCGAGTCAGCCCTGCCGAGCGCCTTGCGCTGTTAACGACATGGTTACACCCCACCCCCGGGGTGGGCACCGGTAGCTTGTAGTGGCGACCAATGTAGGCACGAACTGGAGTGGACCGAACTACAACTGCAAACCGACCGGCATGCTGTGCCGAGATGGCGCGATCTACCTGGCGTTTCAGAACAGTTGGGCACTGGAAGCCTGAGAACTATCCCACCCTAACTCCCACCCTAACTTCGTTAGGATGGGCACCCGTTTTTGGTGGCGTGCACACAGATCTCAAAACGAAAGATGTGGGCGCCGGGCAATGCTCACATGGTGGCCGGGGTGCAGGTGTTGTGGCCGAGTGAGGAGTTGGAGGCAGGGACCGGCGGGGTTGGGGGTGTTGCCCATGGGGTGTTAGCGAAGTCAAAAAAGTCGAGCAGGTTGGGTTGTGCGGCGTCGCGTGCCGTGAGGTACTTCCTGTTCCCGATGAAGCGATCCTCGACAAACTTCATGATGGCGGTGTGGTCCATCGGGATGTGCGAGACGTAGTGGCGGCGGGTGAAGGGCGAGATGACGATGTTGGGCACGCGGAAGCCGATCTGTGCGCCGAAGCCGTTGACAGCCGCAGCATCGCCGGAGTGGGCACCGGGACTGTCTGGCCTGAGATCGCAGTGGGCGGTCGCCGGCGGTGTGCCAGGTACGCATGGTTTCCAGGTGTCCGGGCTTACGGAGATGCTCGCGATATCCGGGATGGTGCCGAGTGAGGCGCTGGTCTTGTCGTTGGAGTGGTGCGGCACCGGCGGAACGTGATCGTAGGGGCCGCCGCCTTCGTCGTAGCTGAAAAAGAAGACACCGTCTTTCCACTCCGGGCTGGCCATGAAGGCGTTGATGATCTTGGCCATCTGCGCCTGGCCGAGCAGAACGGGCTGGAAGGACCCTGGGTGCTCGTCGTCGATGCCATAACCGGGCTCGATGAAGGCGAAGCTGGGCAGCGTGCCGTTGGCGAGATCGTTGAAGTAGGTGCGGAGGTGGGCGACGTGATTGGGATCGATGCAGAAGTAGTTGAAGCGGTCGCCGACGACGCTGGAAGGTTGGGTGGTCCCGGTGCAGGCGGCCTGCGTGGGATTGGGGTAGAGATACTTTTTGGTGTAGGTGATGTAGCCGAGCGCGGTGGCTGGATAGTTTGCCGTGCCTGAGCCGCAGTCATCAGTGTCTAGGCCGCACTCGCCGGAGGTGTCGGAGTAATAGACCTTCCAGGAGACGCCGGCATCGTCGAGTGCCTTAAAGATGTTCGGCAGATTGAGCGAGCCGACGTGGTCGTCGTAACCAGGATCGAAGGCGAGGCCTTGCGTGGTGCCGCCGCTATAGGTTGCGATACGGTTGGGATTGCTCTTGCTGGCGATGGGCGAGAACCAGCGGTCCGACACGGCGAACTGCGAGGCCAAGTAGTAGTAGTAGTTCAGGTAGTCCTGATCGTAGTAGCCCATGGCGCGCTGGCCGGCGGTGTCGGTGAAATCGCCAGAGCATGTGCCGGAAAGGGCGCAGCTCTTCGCGAATCCTTCTGCAGTGTGCACGAAGCCATCGTCGAGCATGGGACGGCTGGCGAGAAAGTTATAGCGATTCACGTCGCCGTAGCTTTCGAGCCAGGCAGAGGACGCATCGTCGATGCAGCTGGACTTGATTTTGAAGAGTGGATGGGAGACGCCTTCGTCGTCCTGGTTGCTGATGTTGAGCTTGTCGTCGATGCCATCGACCAAATAGACATTCCCATCGTCGCCGGTATTCCAGTTGTTGGTGCGGCGATAGTTATTGAGCATGCCGAAGTAGTTGTCGAAGGTGTGGTTCTCCTGCAGCATGAAGACGACGTGGTTGATGGCCTGTGCGCCGCCTGACGATGTCACGGTCACCGTAGCGGTGTCAGAGGCATTCCCTGAGGGTCCAGTGGCTTCCGCCGTATAAGTCGTCGTAGACGTGGGAGTGACTTTCTGCGTTCCGCCCGTTGCCGCCAGCTTGTAGCTGCTCCCGTCCGAGCCGCTCACTGACACGGTGGTGGCATTCGTCGCAGTCACGGTTAAGGTGGATGATCCTCCATCTGTAATGGAGGTTGGGCTGGCAACAATCATCACCGCGGTGGACGATGACTTTGTCACTGTGACAATGACCGTCGCTGAGGCATTCCCTCCGGCGCCGGTTGCCTTCGCGGTATAGGTCGTTGTCGCGGCAGGGCCGATTTTCTGTGTGCCGCCACTGGCCGACAGATTGTAAGTGCTGCCGTCCGATCCGGTCACGGTCACGGCAGTCGCATTGGCCGCAGTCACGGTTAACGTGGATGAACTTCCAGACCCGATCGAGGCGGGACTGGCCGTGATGGTCACAGTCGGCGCGGGAGACGTGGACGATGGCGTGACTGTCACCGTCGCTGCTCCGGAAGCCTTGCCTCCGGCACCCGTCGCACCGGCAGTGTAGGTCGTCGTTGCCGTGGGAGTGACGGCTTGCGTGCCGCCGTTCGCCGACAAATTGTAGCTGCTTCCATCCGAGCCGGTCACCGTCACCTGAGTAGCGTTCGCCGCACTCACGGTCAACATGGACGAAGTTCCCGAGACGATCGAAGCAGGGGCGGCAGCGATGGTCACCGTCGGTGTGGCAGGCGGCGGATCACTGGGAAGAGTGGCGGATTTGGCTCCGCCGCATCCGGCGAGCGTCAGGAACAGCGGAAACAGCAATATCGCCGCGATGGGCGAGGAGATCCTATAGAGAAAGCTGTGCGGACGCATCTTCATTGCGGTGTCTTCGCTCACTCGGAAATTGGTTGAAAAGCAACAGGGCCCAAAGCAGAGAAATCCATTCGAAGACTCCGCTCTCTATCGGAGCGGTTGGCGACGTGCCAGCCTTGCTATAGCGGGACTTGTAGCCCGGCGAACCAGTCGGCGAAGGGGAAACGCAGACTTGTTCTTATTACAGGTACGCCAAAAACCTTCTGCTCGTCCACGAATCTCTAGTTCGAGGCATTTCTACCGTACCCACCGGCGGTACCTATGAGGTGAGTTACGCGCCATCTATCGCCTGACAAGATATTGCTCTCCTGTCGTCGCTCTTTGGTATCGCAATTTATTGGGAAGACGAACTTTCGAGATAGAAGGGAGATAGCCAGGAATACAAGGTAGAACGAGGTATCAGCCGCGCTCGTAGTGGAAGTGGAATTCCTGTTCGCTGGCGACCGGGACGCCGCCCTTGGTTGCCGGCGTGAAGAGCCACTGCTTCACGGTGGCGATGACTGCCTGATCGATCGACGGGGCGAGACCTTTGAGCAGCGTCAGCTCGGTGACTTTCCCGTGCGCATCAATGACGGCGTCAAGCACGATGTCGCCCTTGGTCCCGGGAGCGAGGGCGGAGAGATCCGGTTGCGGATTGGGGAAATGCTGCAGCAGGGCGATGCGGATGTCTCCTTCGCCGATACCGCTCTCCGTGGTGTTCCCCGTGCCGGCATCGGCTTGTGGCGGCTCTGGCGGGGTTGGTTTGGCGAGCTCCGTACGGCTGCCGGTCCTGGCGTTGTTTTTGTTTTGCCTGCTGTGAACGACGGAGTCGGATGCCGCGGGTTTGCGGCTGCCGGGACTGTAGTAGGTGAGGAGCGTAAGGCCCCTCGCCGTGCCCGGCAGCCGGAAGGTTGCGATGCGGGGTGCGCGATGCATCCAGATAGCAATTGCGAGGAAGATCGCGACGTGGACGGCAACGGAGAGCACGGGACCTTCCAGCCTGAAGCGTTGACGGGGCGGGGGTGTCAGCATGGTGCGCTCCTGGATCATTGTCGCAGCTCGTCTTGCGCGGATCGGCTCTTGTGCTTATCGTCTGCTCATCGTGCTCGACAGGACAAGGGCGCTATGAAGTTTGCCTTCCTGGTGGCCGCGCTGATTCTGCTGGGAATCCGGGATGATTCGCCGCGGCCGGCAATCGATTATCACCAGCATCTTCTGAGTCCTTCTGCCGCGGCGCTGGGATCACTGCCCAACACCTTCACGGCACGGGATCTGATTGCACTGTTAGACGCGGCCGGAGTGCAACGGGCGCTGATTCTGTCGCTGGCATATCAGTACGACAATCCGAACAAGCCCGCGGTGAAGGAAGAGTACGCGAAGGTGAAGGCTGAGAATGACTGGACGGCGCAGCAAGTGGCGCAGTACCCCGGGCGGCTTCGGGCTTTTTGCGGCGTGGATCCGCTGAAGGATTATGCGCTCGAGGAGATCGCGCGATGCGCGAAGGACCCGTACTTGCATTTCGGTCTCAAGCTGCATTTCGGAAATTCCGACGTGAATATGGATGAGCCGCAGGAGGTGGCTAAGGTGCGCGCCGTGTTCCAGGCCGCGGATCAGCATGGCATGCCGATCGTGGTTCACATGCACCCCTCGGTGACGCGGCACCGGCCGTACGGGGCGAAAGAGGCGCGGATTTTTCTCAGTGAGGTGCTTCCGGCGGCGGCGCACGTCCCGGTACAGATTGCGCACCTTGCCGGGGCTGGAGGATACGACGATACCGGTGCAGACGAGGCACTTGCGGTATTCGTTGACACGATTGCCAAGCATGACCCGAGGATGGCGCGCGTGTACTTCGATATCTCAGGAGTGGCGGGCCTTGGTCATTGGGAGGACAAGAAGGACCAGATTGCAATGCGCATGCGCGAGGTTGGTGTGGCTCGCATTCTGTGGGGGTCCGATGGCGCGTTTGGAGGCGGGATGACGCCCGAGCAGGCGCTTCGCGCGTTTGAGGAGCTTCCCTTGAGGCGCGAGTTTCAGACGATTTACGGCAATTTGACGCCGTACATGCGCTGATAAATCGCCGAGGTCCTGGATCACCGCCGGTTGTTTTGGCGGCATAGCCCCGAAGCGGCCGACCAGTACGCTCTTGCCTTGGAGTCGTATGGCAGAACTACCTTACGGTCGATGCGAGCGGCGCCTGCAAATTTCTTCATATCGATGCACGTGAAAACTGCCGCTATCCCGCATGAGAAGTTACTCGCCACTACGAGCATGAAGAGGAAACCGTTCGCGGATTTCGTAGCGGGAGCCTTCGGCTGTAGGGACGCTCTCATAGAGGATGAACCCGTCCGCGTCGAAGCTGGAGAAGTACGGCGGAGGGTCGATTTGTAACTTCAGATTGCGGAATTCCCGGTCTCCGCTCTTCCCTTTCCTGCGCGCGAGCGTGATGTGTGGACGGTAGGGACGCGCCTCCGGCACAAAGCCACAAGACGCGGTGGCGACAGTGACGGACTGCTGAAGCGCGAGGAGCTGCGGAGTGACGCGGACATCGGCGAAGAGGACTCCGGCACGAGGGAAGGTGCCGATGGCGCCGAGTTGAATCTCAATGGATGAGTGGTGCAGCTCGCGCAGGTGCGCGGCGACGCATTCGTATTGCTGGGGGGTGGTGCTACCGAGGAATTGAAGTGTGATGTGCCAGGACTCGGGCGCGGACCAGCGGGGATTGTCTGATGTGGCTGGATTTCTCGTGGTGGAACGGAGCCTATTCACCTCGGTGAGGAGGTCGTTTGCCGTGGTGGCGGCGAGCGGAATTCCTATGAAGAGGCGCATGGGTTACAGTGTCGATTTTCGCGGTAACGCGGGCGGACTGCAGGTCCTTCGCTGCGCTCAGGATGACAGGCTTTTCTTGAAGTTGTGCAGAGACGCCGCTTCATTTTGCCGCAGTTGCCGATGCGAGGACGAACGCGAGAGCGGTGGCAGTTTCGTGCATTTGATTGTCGGTAGTGAGGTAGTCGGGTGAGAGGCGGAGATAGCGGCCGCGCGCGTCAGTTGTGATGCCGCGGTGCTCGAGTTCGTTCGCGAGTGATGCGGCGTCGGCGTGCGCGATGGTGAGAAAGGCTCCATGCTGGTCGTCTGCGCCTTGGGAGGTGATACCGGCTTCGGCGAGAGAACGCTTGAGGCGGCTGAGGCGGTCGAGCGCGTAGGCGCGGATGCGATCGACACCGAGCGCGAGTGTGAGCTGCTGGCCGGCGCGCGCCTGATAGTAGGTCAGGACGGGCGGCGTGGATTCGAGGAAGGCGTCGCCGCCGGGGGCGAAGCTGGGCGGGTTGGGGCGCTCATAGA
>JAUTWX010000235.1 GCA_030838385.1 Acidobacteriaceae bacterium | reverse complement strand
CCGCGACGGCGAAGTGCCGCGGTAATGGCAAGCGTGGCGGTCGTCTTACCCACTCCGCTGGCCGTTCCCGCGATAAGGAATCCTTTCATCGCTGGCCTCCGTTGAGCGAACCTTTCAGCGGGAAGGGAAGTCCGGCGACCATCAGGAGCACGGTATCGGCCACGGCAGCCACGCGCTGATTGATCTCACCGACGATATCGCGGAACCGTCTTCCCAGCGCATAGGCGGGAACTACACCGCTGCCGACCTCGTTGGAAACCAGAATTACTGTGCGCGTCGTCGCCTTCAAGGCAGCGCAAAGTTCTCCGACAGATGCTTCGATAGACGCTTCATCGCTGCCGCACGTCTCGATAAGATTGGCGCCGAACAAGGTGAGGCAATCGATGAGGATCGTATCGCAATCGTCTTCACTGGATTGAATCACGCGGCCTAAGGCGACAGGCTCCTCCACCGTTGCCCAGTGCGCCGGCCGTTCTGCGCGATGACGCTCGATCTTTCTGCACATCTCATCATCATCGCGACGCTCAGCGGTCGCGACGAACGTAACTCGAGTGGACTGCTCGGCTAAGTGCTGCGCGTAGCGACTCTTTCCGCTTCGCACGCCTCCAAGGACGAGGATCACCGCGTTGCTCGGTTGCTTCTGCACACTACGCTCCCCGGGTTTCGGGCTTGATTCGTTCGGTCTCGATGGAAAGATGTTCAATCTCCGTAAGCTCGCCCAGCGACAGATACCGCGCCCCGAGGGTCTCCGCTAACGTTGCGCATTGCCCAAGACGTTCTGCGACAGCCTCGGTATCGACCACGACGGCAGTACAGCTCATATGGCGAGCGGTATGGAGAGCCTCCTGCCAAGGGTCGCCGCCATGCAGAGGAACATTCGCTCGCCCGTCGGTGAGCAGTATGAGAAGTGTCGTGGGCGTGAGATAACTCTGCGCCCGGTGTAGAGCAGCGGTCAGGGGTGTTCGACCACCCGTCGGAATATATTCGAGAACCGCCATCGCATCGGCGAGCATTTCGGTTGGCTCGAGAACGACCTCCGCGGTTGTTCCACGGAAGACGATCATGGCTACCTCGTCGCCTCGTTGGAACGAGCGAGCCAGCAGGGCGGAGATGGCGCCCTTCACCAGACGCATTCTCTGCTGGGCAGCGTGAGAGCCGCTGGAATCGACGAGAAGCAGGTAGCGGGTGCCCATCCTCGGCCTTCGCACGCGTTCGTGCAGGTCGGCAATGCGCGGCTCCATGCTGCCCGCCTCGCGCAGGGAATGGCTAAGCGTAGCGCGCAGATCGAGCTCGGCAGGGAACTCCGTTCGACGGCTGCCTACGACGGGTCCGTAATCCGTCATATTTGCCGAAGCGCCCCTTCCTGGTTGGGCCAGTGCCTTGCGGTCGATCTCCATGGCAGGCGCCGGGACTGCAGACGGAGCGAAGACGCGATCCTGCGCCTCTCGTGCGCCGGCTTTTGCTTGCGATTCGGACCGAGACGGTTGCGGCGGAATCGCGGGTGAAGGGGGAGGAGGCGAGGAACGTGTACTCTCGCGCGTCCGGTGAGCAAGGATGAAGGGGAGGACAGCGTCAACATGGGACACGTCCACGACGGTATCTCGGCGAAGAGCTGCGTACGCGATGGCTGCCCGCGCCGCGGACAAATCACCGCGCAGGGATCGGACGTTATGCTCGCAGATTGCGCGCGTGATGTATCCCATGACGTCGCCGGAGCAGCGGATTTCTCTCAGCGTTGCTCGGGCGCAGGCGACTTGAAGCTGCAAAGCTTCTTGTTCGGTGGACCATTCGCCGGCAAAGCGGAGCGAATCACGTTCGAATGCAATCCTTCGCTCCATCACGAGCTGACGTTCGTTCGGATCGAGCGGCGCAACGACTGTCACCGATAATGCGAAACGATCCAACAGCTGCGGGCGTAGCGACCCTTCTTCGGGGTTCATGCTCCCTAGCAGCACAAACTGGGCAGGATGGGTGGCGCTCAAGCCTTCACGCTCTACCACATGAACTCCGCCGGCAGCAGTGTCCAGCAACGCGTCGCCAAGGTGGGCGGGAAGCAGATTCACTTCGTCCACGTACAGTACGCCGCCATGCGCCTCCACGAGCAGGCCGGGCTTCAATACAGGGTCACCCTTCAGTGTCCGCTCAAGATGAAGGCCGCCCAGCAGACGGTCCTCGGTGCTCCCAATCGGTAAGTTGATGAATGGTGCGGGGGGCGGCAGCAATGCAGCCAGCGCGCGCGCCGTGGTGGTCTTGCCTGAACCCTTGTCGCCGCGCAGCAAGACTCCCAACCGCCAATCGACAGCGGCCAGCAGCAGCGCCAGCTTCATCTCGGGCTGGCCCACGATGGCGGCGAAAGGATAGGTGGCTGGTCTCACGACACTGCCTCGCGCTTCTGCTCGCCCTGTAATTCCAGCATCGTGTCAGCCTGAAGGAGCACACCGCGCAGCGCATCCAGTGTCTCCGGTGCAACATTCTCCCAGAGCTCACGCTTGGCCGCCTCCAGCAGGCGTTGGGCGATCGCCTGCAACGCCCACGGATTCGAGGTGCCGAGGAACTCGCGCATCGATGGATCGAGCGCATACTGCTCGGCCAGGCCCTGGTAGACGAAGTCTGGAGCGATCTGCGCGGTGGCATCGAAGGCGAAGATATAGTCGACCGTGGCTGCAAGTTCCAAACCGCCCTTATAGCCGTGACGCTTGATCGATTCGATCCACTTGGGATTCACCACGCGCGAGCGATAGACGCGAAGGGCTTCTTCGCGAAGATCGCGGACCTGCGCTGAGTCCGGGCGGGACGTGTCACCGAAGTAGGCCTTGGGCTGTGCTCCAGTCAGCGCGCGGATGGAGGCGATCATGCCGCCGTGAAACTGGAAGTAGTCGTCCGAGTCGAAGATGTCGTGCTCACGGTTGTCCTGGTTGTGCAATGCCACTTCGATGGATTTCAACCGCTCCGCGAAGATGGGCTGCGCCTCGACTCCATCGGCGCCTTTGCCATACGCGTAGCCTCCCCAGGCCAGAAACGCGCGGGCCAAGTCGTTGTCGCCCTGCCAGCTCCCACTCTCGATCAAGGGCAGGAGTCCCGCGCCGTAGGAACCTGGCTTCGATCCGAAGATGCGGTAGCGAGCCTGCTGTTCGGCTTCATGGGTAGGCAGAT
>JAUTWX010000129.1 GCA_030838385.1 Acidobacteriaceae bacterium | reverse complement strand
CTGCTGCCGCTGGCATGTGTGCTGCCTTCGGCTGCGGCGTTTCGCGAGACGCGTGCGGCGGCGATTGGCGTGACGGCGGGCGCGGTGGTGACGCTGGCCGGGATTGTGTGGGCGGGCGGCGGATGGGGCGCGATTCCCTCTGGATTGAGTCTGACGTGGCCGCTATTTGTCGCAGCGGGGATGCTATTTGCCGTGCTGCGGACGCGAATGGACCGCGAGCGCGAGGCGAGCCGGCTGCACCGGCACACGCGGGCGAACCGGATCGAGCTGGAAGCGAGCGAGGTTTGCGGATGCATCGCGTGCGAGCGGATCTATTTCCCGAGTGAGATTGTGCGCTGGGTGGATGAGGAGACGGCGGTGTGTCCGCACTGCGGGGTGGATGCGGTGGTGGGATCGGCGTCGGGGATTCCGATTATGCCCGGGGTGCTGCGGCGGGCTCATGAACGGTGGTTTTTGGTTGGGTGAGAAATGCACTTGCTCCCATGGTGGGAGCGCAGTATGATCACACTGTGAGAGTGATTGCCCGGGGCACCCTGAATCATTTTGTGCGGAACAGGGTGGAGGGCAGGCTGCAGAAGATGGTGAAGGCCCACCTCGATGCGTGGTATGCAGAAGCCGCAAGGGCTACCTGGAAGAGTTCGGCGGAGCTGAAGCAGCAGTACCGATCCGCCAGCATCGTTTCCGCGGAGCGTGTCGTTTTCAACATCCAGGGAAACGAGTATCGGCTGGTAGTGGCGATCAACTATCCGCATCAGGTGCTGTTGATCCTGTGGCTGGGCACGCACAGGGAGTACGACAAGATCGATGTAAAGAAGGTGCGATATGACAAGAGCAGGTATGCAGATTCGCCCAATCCGGACTGAGCGTGATCACGAGCGCGCGGTCGCAAGGATCAGCGAGTTGATGAGCGCGCGGCCCGGTACTCCTGAGGGAGATGAACTGGATGTCCTGGCAACGCTGGTGGATGCGTATGAGGCGAAGCACCAGGCGATCGATGCGCCGGACCCGATCACGGCGATTCACTTCCGGATGGAGCAGCAAGGCCTAGCAAGGCGAGACCTTGAACCGATGATCGGCACACGCGCAAGGGTCTCGGAAGTCCTGACCGGAAAGCGAAGCCTGACGCTGGATATGGTGCGGCGCGTGAAGTCTGGGCTTGGCATTTCTGCCGATCTGCTTATCGGTATGCCGGCGAAAGCTCATGGATTGCCGCCACGGGCTTCGCGAGGCGGGAAAGTGAGCAGCGCTGCGCCAGCAAGAAAAGCTCTTGCGGCCAAGCAGGCTCGCAAGCGGGCATGACTACGAGGAAGCATCAGCGGTGTGTCCGCACTGCGGGGGGGATGCGGTGGTGGGCTCGGCGTCGGGGATTCCGATTATGCCCGGGGTGCTGCGGCGGGCTCATGAGCGGTGGTTTCTGGTTGGGTCGTAGCGGTGACGAGATTGAAATCCCGGGTGGGGGAATTGCCCGAGCGATGAAAAGACTTCAGACGGCCAATTGCAGTGCTCGTCTCAGGACTGCCTGGCCTTTCCGTACGTCTTGACGGCTTGCTCGATGCCTGACCCTGCATTCGCGAGGTCTTGCGGAGTCATTGCGGGGGTGATGGTCAGCCTTGCATTGAAGGCAAGAAACCATGGCTCCGCGATGGAGGGGATCTGTGAGGTTTCCTTCATATCGAAGACGATGTAACCGCAGCGTTCGCCAAACTCGTTGGCGATGAAGTAGGCTGCTTCGGGTTTGAGGTCATCGAGAATTCCCTTCACCGTGGTCCCTAAGGTGCCGCTTCGAGCAGCGGCATTGCCCGCTTCCACAGGGAAAGATACTTTCATTAGCATGCGCATCGTTTGTGCCCTCCTCGGGCGGAGGGATTATAGGCGCATATCTCGATGGCCGGCCTGTCCTGCGTGCGAGCGGGGTCTGTCGGGTCTGCCGTCGGGACCTGTCTGGGAATCTATTTGTGCGGGATCTATCTGGAATCTATGTGCGGGATCTATCTGGGGAATCTGTCTGGCGGATTTATCTGGGGATCAGATAATCCCGTGCTCTTCCTGTGGCGCGCATCTGAAAACGGGTGTCGGTTCAGTTTGGGTAAGCGCGAAGTGTCATTTTGCGGGTGCTGTCGAATCGCCGATCCATCGTGCATTCGTGATCGCAAGTGCGTTTATGAGGACGAATGGGTCAATGCAGGCAACTCTGGCTAAGCCACCTTGACTGCGGCTATGTTGCTGTCTCTCAAGGCCTTGATGTCTCGAATGGGCGGTTGCCCGAAGAATCGACTGTATTCGCGGCTGAACTGGCTCACGCTCTCGTAGCCAACCTCGTACGCAGCGCTTGTGGCATCGAGACCGTCCATCAACATTCGTTGACGCGCGGTCTGGAGCCGCAACTGTTTCTGATACTGCAGCGGGCTCATTGCGGTAAGGGCGCGGAATTGATGGTGGAGCGTTGAAACGCCCATCCTTGCGGTCGACGCGAGGTCTTCCATATGCAAAGGCCTGGCAAAGTTGGCTCTTAGCCATGCGATAGCTCGTGTCGTTCTTTGACTCAGATCGCCGCTTGTCGCGATGGCGCGTAGGCGCTCCGCCTGTGGCGTCCGTAGGATGCGGTACAGGATTTCACGCTGAATCAAGTGGCTGAGAAATGGAATGTCCTCGGGCGTATCAAGAAGCTCAAGCAACCGACCGCAGGCGCCCAGCAGCCCGACAGTCGTCTCACCGACTGCCAAGCCTTGACGGTGCGATGGGACCTCAACTTCGGGGACGTCATTACGGCTAAGGACCTCCCGGACTGTCGGCATGTCGAGGCTTAGAAACATACAGAGCAATGGCATTTTCTCTGAGGCCTCGACGATCTGGCTTTGCGCAGGCACGTCGATCGATGACAACAGAAACGACGATCCATCGCATAAGTACTCGGTGCCTCCGAGAATGATGCGTTTCCGCCCCTGCACAAAGACGCTGAGACTCGGCTCATAGGAAGCGCGATAACAAGGAGTAGGCGTCGTGCGGTAGTAGAGGAACAGTCCGGGTATCGCAGTCGAGTGTTCTCCCGCCTTACCCGCAAGCGCTGCTATTCGCTGCGCCAAGGAATGCCTCATCTCGATCACTGCTGGATCGGGAGCCTCCGTTTTCCTTGTTCCTCTTGCCATGTTGCGTTCTTCCCTCAAAAAACCAGCGTACTGCCAGGCAATCCTCCGCGTGCACAAAATTAAGACACCAAACAGGATTGGGCAAAGAATTGGCACGATCGGGAAAGCACCCGGAGGCTTTTGCTGAATAGCCTTGAAAGGTATGAGAAAAGGCTACTCGATATGAGGAAGTTGTTTTCGGCCAGCACGGCGCTGCTGTCTCTCGCAATCACGCCAGTCGTTGGAATTGCGCAGACTGACAGCACGCAGATCACGATTACACCAACAAGGTCGCAAAAGATCATCACAGGCGCTCCGGATCGCTTCTCGGGCTCGGTTCGCATTCAGCCTCTTTTCGACGCGAAGGAACCAGCGCGTTCGAGCGGCGGCCAGGTGACGTTTCAGCCCGGAGCGCGATCGGCCTGGCACACCCATCCGCTGGGCCAGATCTTGATCGTCACAGATGGTGTCGGCTGGATTCAGCAATGGGGCGGGCCTGTTCAGGAGATGCGCAAGGGAGATGTCGTTTGGATTCCGGCTGGCGTCAAGCACTGGCATGGTGCAACGCCAACCACAACCATGACGCACATCGCCTTTCAGGAGCGACTGGACGGCAGAGCGGTGGACTGGTTGGAAAAGGTCACGGACGAGCAGTACCGACTTGCGAAGTGAGGGAAAGCAATTAGCGCACTGAAGCGCGCACAGAAGCAATGGAAGGAGTAGGAGTATGCCGCACGTCGTCGTGAAGTTGTGGCCCGGTAAATCGGAACAGCAGAAGGCTCGACTCGCTCAGGAAATAACCGACAGTGTCATGTGTGTCCTCAACTATGGTGCTGAGTCAGTCTCGGTTGGATTTGAGGAAGTCGAATCGCAGGCGTGGGCAGAGAAGGTGTACCGCCCCGATATCGAAGCCAAGTGGGGCCAACTCTACAAGAAGCCGGAATACAACCCGCTCGAAAAGTGAGGAACTCGTTATGAACATTTCTTTCGAAAACAAAGTTGCACTCGTTACGGGCGCCGCATCCGGATTGGGTCTTGCGACAGCGAAGGCTTTTGCTGAATCCGGTGCTTCTGTGGTGCTAGCGGACTGGAATGAGAAGGCGGTGCAGTCTGCGGCCGAAGAACTGGCAGCCAAGGGTCTCAAGACATTGGCAATCCGTTGTGACGTGGCTGATGACGCTCAGGTAGAAGCAATGGTGAAGCAGACTGTCGACACTTTCGGACGGCTCGATGCAGCCTACAACAATGCCGGCATTCAGAATGTCCTTGCAGAAACTGCTGATTCTCCCCGTGACGACTACGACCGGGTGATGGCGATCAATCTCCGAGGTGTATGGAGTTGTATGAAGTTCGAGCTGCAACAGATGCGCAAACAAGGAGGTGGCACGATCGTCAATTGCTCTTCACTTGGAGGACTTATAGGCGGTGCCCGGCGCGGTACATACCATGCCGCAAAGCATGGAGTGATCGGATTCACCAAGAGTGCGGCTCTCGAATATGCAACGCGTGGCATTCGCGTCAACGATGTGTGCCCGGGCATGATCCAGACGCCCATGACCGACCAGATGATTGCTGAAGGTCAGGGTGAAGAGTTGAATGCGATGTTGAAGACCTATGTGCCGATGGGACGGCTGGGTCGACCCGAGGAGATCGCCGACGCTGTCCTGTGGCTTTGCAGCTCAGCCGCGAGCTACGTTACCGGGCAGTCGATCTCGGTCGACGGCGGCTACGTTATGCGCTAGAGAAAAGGTTCGCCGCTTGTCCCAGAAGAGTGGATTGATCTGGTTGCTGGTGAGCAGACCGGTATCGGCGGTCATGAGCAGCCAGGACTCCGGATTCGATCCCTCAACACCCTGACCGGCCTCACGCTGCTGATGGCGGACGCCAGGCCGAAGAGCAGCCTGGTGACCAAGCGGCCCTACTGCACGGGGTTCTCCAGAAATGGCAAGTCGCGCTTGCTTCGGTCGGAGTGACAGGGATGTTTTGGGAAGCGACGTTGTTTGTCCATCCCTGGCAGCAAATTCTGAGATATCCAAAGATTGCCCGGTTGATTTAAGCTGACGTGCCCTTCCCCATAAGGAGAGACATCGATGGCAACCACAGTCCAGCCGCAGCAACCAACACACCTGGCCCCGCCCGCGCCGCAACCGACACCGGAGCGCTTCATTAATGCGATGAATGCGTATCACCAGACGGAGGCGTTGAAGGCGGCCGTGGAGCTGGAGGTATTCACCGCTATTGCTGAAGGCAATACGACGGCGGCGGCCATTGCGCAGCGCTGTCAGAGTGCGGAACGGGGCGTGCGCACGCTCTGCGATTTCCTGACCATTCATGGCTTCCTGACGAAGGAGGGGACGCAATACGGCCTGGCAGCCGATGCGGCGTTGTTCCTGAACCGGCATTCGCCGGCGTATCTGGGGGGCGCGATGGAGTTTCTGCTGAACGCGCAGACGCGCGCGGGCTTTTCCCAACTGGCAGAGGCGGTGCGACGGGGAGGGGCGGCAGGGGAGGGCTCGACAGTGGCCGAGAATCCGGAATGGGTGACCTTTGCGCGCGCCATGATGCCGCTGATGCGGATGCCCTCGCAGATGATGGCGGCGGAGCTGCGCAAGGGTGGCGAGGCGCACAAGGTGCTGGATATCGCCGCGGGCCACGGCATGTACGGCATTGGCGTGGCAAAAGAGAATCCGGATGCGCAGGTGTACGCGGCTGACTGGAAGAATGTGCTGGAGGTGGCGACGGCGAATGCGCAGGCGATGGGAGTGGGCGAGCGCTACCATCTGATTCCGGGCAGCGCCTTTGAGACGGATTTTGGCAGCGGGTACGATCTGGTGCTGCTTCCGAATTTCCTGCATCACTTCGATGTACCGACCTGCACCTCGCTGATGAAGAAGGTGCACGGTGTCCTGAAGCCCGGCGGACGCGCTGCGATTCTGGAGTTCATTCCCAATGCAGATCGGGTGACGCCACCCACGGCGGCTGCGTTCAGCATGATCATGCTGACGAAGACTCCCAGCGGGGACGCGTATACCTTCGCGGAGATTGAAAGCATGGCGAGGAGTGGGGGCTTTGCGCGCGTGGAGCTGTCGCCGCG
This sequence comes from Acidobacteriaceae bacterium, assembly GCA_030838385.1. Classification (GTDB taxonomy): domain Bacteria; phylum Acidobacteriota; class Terriglobia; order Terriglobales; family Acidobacteriaceae; genus KBS-83. The sequence goes on along the minus strand of JAUTWX010000129.1, from coordinate 4,800 downwards.
GGAGATCGGCTTCAGCCGGCTGGCGATTGCTTACGTGTGACGGTTTCTGCTTCGGCGAGGCGGGCGGCCTGGGTCAACAGGTAGTTGCGCTCGGGGATGCTGGCGGTCTTCTTTGCGGCGGCGCGGTAGTGCGCGATGGCTGCGCTGCGATCTCCGGCTAATTCGAGCAGATGGGCGCGGACGGCGTCGAGCCGGTGATGATTGGCGAGGCGGCCGTCCTGGTCGAGTGCGTTGAGCAGATCGAGTCCCGCGGCCGGGCCGTGGACCATGGCGACGGCAACGGCATGATTGAGCGCGACCATGGGATTGTCCGACATGCGCCGGAGGAGCTCGTAGAGCGCGAGGATCTGCGGCCAGTCAGTGTCCTCTGCGCGCGGGGCCTCATCGTGGACGGCGGCGATGGCAGCCTGCAATGTGTAACTCCCAATAGAACCTTTTTGAAGCGCGCCGGTGAGCAGCGCGATGCCCTCCTGGATGGCGGCTTGATCCCACAGCGCGCGATCCTGCTCGGTGAGCGGGATGAGCGCGCCGGCGGGGCCGGTGCGCGCGGTGCGGCGTGCATCGGTGAGGAGCATGAGGGCGAGCAGGCCGGCGATTTCAGGGTCGTCGGGGAGCAGGGCGTGGGTGGCGCGAGTGAGGCGGATGGCCTCTGCGGAGAGGTCGAGGCGCTGCAGCTCCGGGCCGGCGCTGGAGGTGTAGCCCTCGTTGAAGATGAGATAGAGGACATGCAGGACGGCACGGAGGCGCTCGGCGCGCTCCTTGCTGGAGGGCGGGTGAAAGCGAACGCCGGAGGACTTGATGATGCCCTTGGCGCGCGTGATGCGCTGGGCCATGGTGGATTCGGGGACGAGGAAGGCGCTGGCGATCTCCGCGGTGGTGAGGCCGCCGACAGCGCGCAGGGTGAGCGCGATGGCCGATGGCGGAGTGAGCGCGGGATGGCAGCACATGAACAGCAGGATGAGGGTGTCGTCCTGCGCATCGCTCTCGAGTTCGAATGAGGGGATGACGAAGAGGGATTGCTCGGCGGCGGCAGCGGTCTCGCGATTGAGGCGTGCGCGTTCGCTGCGCAGCCGGTCGGTCATGCGGCGAGTGGCGACGCGGATGAGCCAGGCGCGCGGGTTGTCCGGGAGGCCTTCATGCGGCCACTGATTCGCGGCTGCGATCAGGGATTCCTGGACTGCATCTTCGGCCGCGGAGAAGTCGCGAAAGCGATGGAGCAGGACGCCGAGCACCTGCGGCGCGAGGTCGCGCAGGAGATGCTCGGTATGGGTGTCCAGCGGCTGCGATGCCATGACGGCAGACCTATTCAAGCGGCTCTGGGCAGTTGGCCATGACCTGGCGGACTTCGATGGGAATGACGAACGGTTTTCCATCGGGGCCGGGTGCGGAGGAGGCCCGGGCGGCGATTTCATGGGCGCGCTTCTCGTTCTCGACATCGACGATCCAGTAGCCGGCGAGGAATTCTTTGGATTCGGGGAAGACACCGTCGGTGACGGGAGCGCCGTCCTTGCCCGCGCGCACGATCACGGCCTGCTTGGGATCGGCCAGACCTTCTGCGGCAGCCAGCTCGCCAGCTTCGCGCAGATCCTTGTTGAGGCTGTGCATGAAGGCGATGTGCGCCTCCATGTCCTTCTTTGGCCACGCGCCGAAGGAATCGTAGCCTGTCTTGGGGCAGTGCATCATCAGAATGTATTTCATGGTTTCCTCTCCCTTTTGATTTTCATTTAGTGCGTCCTGAGTGCGCGTTCATAGGGAAGTCGGAGCCGAGGATGGATTCTCGACATCAACCGAGAAAATATTTTTCGCCGCCAGCAATGGCTCTGTCGTCACCCTATGTTTCCCGGCCAGAATCTCAGAGTCCTAAATCAGAATGACTACCGAGCACTGGACGCACCTCGATGGGCATATTGCCCGGCGCACCACCGGGACCGGGCGCTGCTGAAGCTCGCGCGGCGATCTGGTACGCCTGCTCCGGAGTCTCCACGTCAACGATCCAGTATCCGGCGAGAAACTCTTTAGACTCCGGGAACACTCCGTCTGTGATCGGCGCGCCGTCCTTGCCTGCGCGAACCAGCTTGGCCTGGTCGGGCCAGCCCAAGCCTTCGGTGGCAATGTATACGCCTTCGTCCTTGAGCTGCTTGCTGAAAGCGCGCATGAAAGCGACGTTCGTCTCCATATCCTTCTTCGACCATTTGGCGTATTCGGCAAAATTGGCCTTGGTGCCATTCATCATCAGGATGTATTTCATGGTGTGCTCTCCTTCTGATTTCATTGAGCGCATTTCTGCGCCTTCATCGATAAGTCAGTACTGCGCGACGAATTCTCGACATTCGTCACTGGGTTTCGCCTGGGCTGGCGAACCGCCGCACTTCAATGGGCATGTTGGTAGGAAGTCCTCCGGGCCCAGGCGCTGCCGAAATCCGGCCGGCTATGGCATATGCGTGTTCGGGAGTCTCTACATCCACGATCCAGTAGCCCAACAGAAATTCCTTGGACTCGGGGAAGATACCGTCTGTGACCGGCAGGTCGTTTTTCTGACCGTGCACAAGCTTCGCTTCAGCCGGTTCGGCCAGGCCCTGCGTGGCCACAAACTCTCCAGATTCGGTCAGGTCTCTCACAATGGTCTTGAGGCTCTCTAGATGCGCCTCGGCATCCTTTGGCGACCAGGCGTGATAGGTGTCAACGCCCTGCTTCGTGCTATGCATCATCAGAATGTATTTCATGATTTCTTCTCCTTTTGATTTTCGCGCGTCCTGAATGCGCGTTCATAGGGGAGTCGGAGCCCGGGGTGTGTTTTCGACATGGCTGACCAAATATTTCGGAAAAGATTGACGCGGCGGGATGCAGCGGTGCAATGCCCGGGGTTCTCGTCGGTGTCACGGGCAGAGTCAAATGCTCTCCTGAGAAGGAGGGCTCATTCGCTGCGCAGGGTCTGGACGGGGTCCAGGTGGGCGGCGCGGCGGGCGGGCAGCGCGATGGCGACGAGCGACGGAAGGATGAGCAGCGCGAGCGATGCGGCGAGGACGGGCACGGAGGCGGCGCGGGCCTGGTAGAACTGGGCGCGCAGCGCGTAGCCGGTGAGGGTGGCGCCGAAGAGTCCGGCGGCGGCGCCGAGCAGGACCCAGCGCGATTCCTGGCCAAGGAGCAGTTGCACGATGGCCTGGCGTGAGGAGCCGAGTGCGAGCCGGATGCCGATCTCTTTTTCGCGCAGCGAGACTTCGTAGGCGAGCAGGCCGTAGGTGCCGAGGATGGCGAGGAAGAGCGCGAGTGCGCCGAAGACGGCGGCGAGCTGCATGAGGAAGCTGCGCAGCTCGACCTGGTTGGCCATCTCCTCGGTCACGGTGCGCAAGTGGTAGAGGGAGAGGTCGGCGTGCTGCCCGCTGATGATGTTGCGCACCGCCTTTGCAAGCAGGGCTGGATCGCCGGTGGTGCGGAGTATTGCGACCATAGCGGTCGATGGATTGTCGGCCTCAGGCAGGTAGAGATCGGGGCCAGGGAGCGATTCGAGATTGTAACTGTGGACGTTGCCTACCACGCCAATGACCGTGGCCCATTCTCCGATATTGCCGGCGAAGACGCGGTGGCCGATGGCGCTCTGGCCGGGCCATTCGCGCTCGGCGAGGGCGCGGTTGACGATGGCGACGTGGTGCTGGCCGTTGTCACCGCTGCTGAAGTCACGGCCCGCGAGTAGCGGCTGGCCCACCGTAGCGAAGTAGCCGGGGGTGACGTGATACGAGTCCGGGTTGAGCGTTGCGTGCTTCGCGCACTGATCGGGATGCGTGTCGGAGCAGAAGCCATAGCGATCGACAGCGCTGCCTAACGGCGGATGATTGGTGGCGGCGACGACTTTGGCGCCGGGAAGCGCGCGCAGAGTGGCGACGAGCTGGGTGAAGTAGAGATTGGTGCGCGCGGCGTCGTAGCGTGGGGTGACGCTGGTGCCGTCGATATCGACGCCGGCCATGAGCAGGTGATCGGGTTGAAAGCCGAGCGGCTGATGAAGCAGCGAGTAGACGCCGGCGATCATCCATCCGGCGCAGGCGACGAGCACGAACGTGAGGGCAATCTGCGCGGCGACGAGGACGCGTCCGACGCGGCGCAGGCTGCCGCCGGAGCTGCGGCCGGACCCGGCAAGATCGCCGAGCAGGCTGGGCCGCAGGGTGCGGATGGCGGGCAGCAGAGTGAGAAGAATCGTAACCATAACAGCGACAGATATGACGAAGGCCAGCACCGGCAGGCTGATGGAGGCGTGAGCCAGGCGGGGAAGACGCAGGGCGCGCGCCTCCCGCAGCAGACGGATGGCGCCATAGGCGATGGCGATGCCGGCGGCCGATCCGGCCACGGCGAGGACGGCGCTCTCGACGAGTAGCTGCTGGAACAACTGGCGCAACGATGCGCCCAGCGTCACCCGAGTGGCGAACTCGCGACGGCGGCGCACGCTGCGGGCGAGCAGCAGGTTGGCCAGGTTGGCGCAGGCGATGAGCAGCAGCAGGCCGCAGGCGCCCAGCGTGGAAAGCAGGGCGGGACGCGTATTCGTGCCGGTGAGTTTGGTGATCCAGGGGAGGATGACGGGCGGGCGGCCAGCGATGCCGTTGTAGTCGTTGGTGAAATCGTGCTGCAGAGTGGTTTGCACACGCGCCAGGTCGGCGGTGGCCTGTGAGATCGAGACGCCGGGCCGTAGACGGCCGATGATCCAATAGCCGATATTGCCACGCGCGGTGGGGCGTTGCCACGGGTCGCAGCCGGTGGGGACGAAGATATCCGGCTGATTGAGCGACTCGGTGCCTTCAATAGTCTGAGAGA
>JAUTWX010000198.1 GCA_030838385.1 Acidobacteriaceae bacterium | reverse complement strand
GCTCTATACTTAGTGCATCGGGCGCCTGGTGCCCGGGCGGCGTGGTGCCCCCAGGGCGGCAACTGGTTGAAAGAGGGTGGGTCTTCCGCAGTCAGACAGCTCTGACATCGGACGTTCCGGCAGCAGTGACACTGTCTTGGCGCGCGGCTGCGCGCTTTCTGCGAAGTCCCCTGCAACCGATCTTCGATGCATTGAGCGCCGCGCTCTACCCTGCCTCCTGCGCGCTCTGCAAGCAATCCCTCCTGCGCTTCTCTTTCCTTCCCATCTGTGAGTCCTGCTGGTCGGCCGTCGCGCGGCAAACCGGCGAGCTGTGCACACATTGCGGCGAAGACCTGGGGCTGCCTCAGTCCTCGCTTGCCCATCCCGCGGCAGGCGAGCCTCGGCTCTGCGACCTCTGCCAGGCCAAACCCGCCGGGTTCTCCAAGGCCGTCGCCTTTGGACGATATGAAAACGAGTTACGCGGCCTCATCCATCTGCTGAAGTACGACGGCATGCAGCCCATCGCCAAGACATTGGGGCGGCGGCTGGCATCTACCGTGGCAGAATTGCCGATCGACTCAGGCACACGCGTCCTGGTTATTCCGGTGCCGCTCTATCGCGCCAAGCGGCGCCAGCGCGGCTTCAACCACGCGGAGCGGATCGCCAGCGCGCTGGTGCGCGAGCTGGGGGGTGCAGACAAATCGCATCGCTGGGCGATGGGGCGAGGCGTATTGCGACGCCAGAGGGCGACCGACAGCCAGTCGCGGCTCAGCCCGCAGGGACGGCGACGCAATCTTCGGGGTGCATTCGCGGTGAGCGATGGCGCGCGTGTACGCGACCGCGTCGTGTTGCTGGTGGATGACATCTACACCACTGGAGCGACGGCTTCCGCCTGCAGCCGGACGTTGCTGCGGGCCGGCGCGAAGGCGGTGTGGGTAGCCACCGTGGCAAGGACGCAGCGCGAGGGTGTTGCGATGTGGGACGCCGGCGCGCTGACGGACTCCACAGCTATGGGCAATGCAGATAGGCACATGATGGTGCAGTCGTAACAGAATCGATTGCTGTACGGGAACGTTTTGGGCAGGCCGTTCACTTGAGAGAGAGGTAAGGATGTCGCCAGTAAAGGCAGCGCACACACGCAAGACCAGACTGACGCACACGCCGCCGGTGGAGATCCGGGTGGCGCAACCGATCACCATGCAGCGGCCGGTGCTGGTGCTGAACGCCTCCTATGAGCCGATCAACATCTGCGGCGCCAGGCGTGCGCTGGTGCTGGTGCTGAAGGGTGTTGCGCGTACCGAAGAGGAGCAGGGCGCAATCCTGCACGCTGCCCGAGTACGCGTGCCCATGCCATCGGTGATTCGCCTGCTCGAGTATCGCCGCATCCCGCACCAGACGCGCGCCCTGTCGCGCAAGAACATCCTGCTGCGCGACCGCAACACCTGCCAGTACTGCGCCATCGTGTTGAATTCCGGCGAGCTCACGCTGGATCACGTACAGCCGCGCTCCCGTGGCGGCCTCTCCACCTGGGAAAACCTGGTGGCCTGCTGCCACAACTGCAACCGGCGCAAGGGCAATCACCTGCTGAACGAGCTGACAGAGATGAAGCTCTTGAGGGAGCCGCGGCCGTTCTCGCTGCACACCAGCCGGCACATCATGCGCATGATCGGCCACTCCGACCCGAAGTGGCGGCGGTATCTGTACTACGAGTCGTAACAGCCGCGAGTCGTAACAGCCGCGAGTCGTAGAATCAGCCGGAAACCCTGTCGAGAAGAAGGCTCCGACCGGGAACTCCTCGCACCGCGTCATTCCTGCGCTCCATGGCTACCCCCAAATTGACGAGGTGGAGCAGCGCGCTGCGAAGTACTTCGTCCGCGCTCTGATGTCCGAGCAGCTCATGATCCAGATCGCGCGCTCGCGTCCCATCCGGATCCACGGCGACATCAAAGCCACGCACCAGGGCTTCACGAGCGGAGGTCGAAGTCCGCGTCAGGGATACAGCCGCACTGCTTAGCCTGTCGGAACACCTGCACCTCATACCCGGCATCGAGCAGACAGAGACCACGATCGTGCTAAAGACACAGATCGACCGGCCGATCGATCTGCAACCGCCACCGACCGGCCACACCCGGTAAGAACGTTCGGCACTCAGGATATTTACAACTCCCCGCATACCTTCGACACATCGAACGTTGGCTGCGGGTACTTCAGATTCATCCCTTCGAGAGCACTGACGATGATCTGCGATACCGCGACGTTGCGATACCACTTGTGGTCCGCGGGAATGACGAACCAGGGCGCGTGCTTGTGGCTGGTCGCGGCAATCGCGTCTTCGTAATACTCCTGATACTTGTGCCAGTAGACGCGCTCGTGGAAGTCGCTCTCGCTGATCTTGTAGTGCTTCTCCTTGTCATCGCAGCGCGCTCTTAGCCGCGCCGTCTGCTCCTTGTGGCTGATGTGCAGAAAGAACTTGAGGATGGTGACGCCGTTGTCATGCAGCATCTCTTCAAGCTGATTGATCTCGCGGAAACGCCGCTTCGCTATCTTGTCGCTGACCGTCTTGTGCACCCGCGTCACCAGCACGTCTTCGTAATGCGAGCGGTTGAAGATACCGATAGTGCCCAGCCGTGGCACCGCGGCGTGTGCGCGCCACAGATAGTCGTGCGCGGCTTCCAGCCGCGTGGGCACCTTGAACGGCGTCACATCCACACCCTGCGGGTTCACGCCGGTGAAGATATGGCGGATGGTGCCATCTTTGCCGCCGGTGTCCATTGCCTGCAGCACGATCAGCAGCGCGTGTTTTGCTTCGGCAAAGAGCACATCCTGCAGGTTGCCGAGGGTCTGGCAGTGCTTCTCGAGATCGCGCTGGGCGTCGGGCTCGTTAGTAAAGTTGCCGGTATCGCCGGTCGGCCAGTCTTTCAGGCGAAACTTCGCGCCGGGCGTCACCCGGTAAGGGCTCTTGATCTTCATGCGGCAAATCTACACCGGGCCAAAACTCAAAGGACTGCCGCGGCTTTTGTGCAAATGCCGTCTAGAGCGGACGAATCATATTCAGGTGTGCCTAATTTTAATTAAGGCTAGCCTAAATTTGACCTATACTCCTAATGTGGCCACCGCAGCGAGAGCCCGGGCAAGCGAGCTCCCTCGCATCGGGCGGCGCAAGCTCCTGTACTACTTCGGGCCGGCCTTTGTCGCGAGCATCGCCTACATCGATCCCGGCAACTTCGCCACCAACTTCGAGGGTGGCACCCGTTTTGGCTATCAGCTTCTGTGGGTCCTGCTGTGGTCGAATGCGATGGCCATCCTGATCCAGTACCTGTCCGCGAAGCTGGGCATCGCCACCGGCCACACGCTGCCGGAGAACTGCCGCATTCACTTCTCCCGCGGCATGACCATTTTTCTGTGGGCCGCGGCGGAGATCTCCGCGCTGGCGACCGATCTGGCGGAGTTTCTCGGCGCTGCGCTGGGCTTTTATCTACTCCTGGGGCCACAGCTGCTGGCCAGCGGGATGACGCGCACGCATGTGTTGCTGCTGGCGGCGGTCGCGTCGGCCATCTGCGTCTTCCTCATCCTCGCGCTGCAGCAGTGGGGCTTCCGCCAGCTAGAGCTGGTCATCATGCTCTTTGTCGCGGTGATTGGCGGCTGCTACGGAGCGGAGATGGTCTTCATCCACCCGCACTGGGGATCGATCGCGTACCACACGGTGGTGCCGATGCTCGACAGCAAGAGCCTGTATCTCGCCGTCGCGATGCTGGGTGCCACGGTGATGCCGCACGTGGTCTATCTGCACTCCGGCCTGGTGCAGCCGCGGGTGCGGGCGGAACGCGCGCAGCGTGACGAGCCTGTCTTCCTTACGCGGACACGGCTGCTGCGCATGGAGATGTTCGACGTCATCCTGGCGATGAACGGCGCGTGGCTGGTGAACTCGGCGATGATTATTGTCGCTGCGGCCGCCTTCGCCGGCCGGGGGATGGCCAGCATGTCCATCGAGGCGGCGCATGCCACGCTTGGGCCGCTGGTCGGGCCTGCCTCCGCCACACTGTTTGCCGTGGCGCTGCTCTGCTCAGGCCTGTCGTCGTCAACCGTCGGCACTATGGCCGGCCAGATGATCCTCGAAGGCTTCCTGCAGGTGCGCTTCTCCATCTTCCTGCGCCGCCTGCTCACGCTGCTGCCGGCGCTGATCGTGATCGGCATCGGCCTCGACCCGCTGCGCATCCTGCTGCTCTCACAGGCCGCGCTCAGCTTCACGCTGCCCTTCGCCCTGATCCCGCTGCTGATCCTGACGCAGCGCGCAAAAGTGATGGAGCGGCTCGTGAACGGCCGCGTCATCCAGTCGCTCGGCTGGCTCGCAACGACAGTCATCCTGACGTTGAATGGCGTGCTGCTGTGGCAGTCTCTGGGCAGCCACTAATCAGGTAGCAGAAATTGCTGCAGTATCCGCGCGAACTCCGCCGGACGCTCGGACATTGGTGCGTGGCCGCAGCCTTCCATCAACACTCCCTGCGCGCCGGAGATCGCCGCCACCAGTTGGTCGCCGTGTTTCGTCGTGAAGATGCGATCGCAGTCGCTGTAGACGACGAGCGTAGGCGCCTGGATGTCGCCGAGCCGTGCGAGCGTGTCGCTGGCCAGCGATGCCTCCACGTTGCGGATGAATGCCGAGCCCCGCTGCAGCCTGGTCCTCATCATCCACATCTCCGCTGCATCTTGCAGGGGATATTGCGCCAGCGTATCGGGACCCATGACGCAGAAACAGATCATCTGTGCAAAGACCAGGTCGTCGGCAATCTCCTCCCGCAGGCTGATCCAGAGCTCCATCAGCGAGCGGGCCTGCGCGTCAAACTGCGCAGACGAGCAGACCAGCACCAGTTTGTCGACACGCGCCGGGGCGAGCAGCGCCACCTCCTGCGCGATCTTGCCGCCCAGCGAGTGGCCCACGATGCTGGCGCGCTCCAGATCGAGATGGCCCATCAGCGCGAGCACGTCGCCAGCCATGTCACGCACCGAGTAGTCGCGCCTGGCCATGCTGCTGTTGCCGATGTCACGATTGTCCGGAGTGATCGAGCGCAGGCCTTTCAACTGCGGGACGACGATGTCCCACTGGGTGTGATCGCCCATGGTGCCGGCCAGAAAGATGACCGGCCCGCCGCTGCCGCTCTCTTCGTACCAGAGGGTCAGGCCGTCGTGGACGTAGGTTGGCATGCTGACAAGGATGCACTGCCGTGGCGAGCCAGTCCAATTCCGCCTCATTCTCCTGGCCCCTCCGATGGAGTTACACTAGAGGGCGGACATGGAACCTCTGCATCTGTCGCCATCCGATGCCACTCGTATTCAGCGCTTCCGCCGCGGCCGTCATGATCGCGGACGCACTCTCCTCTCCTGAAGATTGCCTGCCGCCGGAGCTCGCGTTGCCCTTATTGGGCCGCATGCCTGCGCTCGCCCGGTGTGCTCTCAGGCGCACTTCGAACTGCTTTGTCACGACACAGGAGACATGATTCCGATGAACAGCTTTGGCAGCAAATCCACTCTCACCAGCAACGGCAAATCCTATGATGTCTATCGCCTGAAGGCACTCGAGCAGAAGGGCGTCTCGCTCGGGAAGCTTCCCTACTCGCTGCGCATTCTGATCGAAAACCTGCTGCGCCAGGAGGACGGCAAGTCCGTGACCGCGGCAGACATTGAATTCCTCGCGAAGTGGCACCCCAAGGCGGAGGCCGATCGCGAGATCGCCTTCATGCCGGCGCGGGTGCTGATGCAGGACTTCACCGGCGTGCCCGCCATTGTGGACTTGGCGGCCATGCGCGATGCGATGAAGACGCTGGGCGGCAACCCGGAGAAGATCAACCCGCTGCAACCGGCCGAGCTGGTCATCGACCACTCGGTGCAGGTGGATGAATACGGCACGGCGCGCGCCTACGACATCAACGCGGCGATGGAGTTCGAACGTAACCGTGAACGTTACGCATTCCTGAAGTGGGGACAATCGGCGTTCCGCAACTTCTCCGCGGTGCCGCCGGGCATGGGCATCTGCCACCAGGTGAATCTGGAATACCTGGCGCGCGTCGTCTTCACGACTGAGGTGAACGGGACGCTGCGCGCGTATCCCGACACGCTGGTCGGCACCGACTCGCACACCACGATGATCAATGGCCTGGGCGTGCTGGGCTGGGGCGTGGGCGGCATTGAGGCAGAGGCGGCCATGCTGGGCCAGCCGGTTTCCATGCTGGTCCCACAGGTGGTAGGGTTCAAGCTCACCGGCAAATTGCGCGAAGGCGCGACGGCGACCGACCTTGTCCTGACCGTGACCGAGATGCTGCGCAAGCTGGGCGTGGTGGGCAAGTTTGTGGAGTTCTACGGTAGCGGGATTGCGGAGCTGCCGCTGGCCGACCGCGCCACCATCGGCAACATGGCGCCGGAGTATGGCGCGACCTGCGGCATCTTCCCTGTCGATGCGGAGACGCTGCGTTATCTGCGGCTGACCGGCCGTAGCGATGAGCAGATCGCACTGGTCGAGGCGTATTACAAGGAGCAGGGACTCTTCCACACCCCGGGCGCGCCGGAGGCGGAGTACTCGGCAACTATCGAGCTTGACTTGAGCACTGTTCAGCCATCGGTGGCTGGACCGAAACGTCCACAGGACCGCGTGCTGCTGAAGAATGCCGGAGATAACTTCAAGAAGCTGCTGCCGACGCTGCTGGGCCCGAACGGCAACCAGTCCGCGGCGCGCCAGGTGAGCCGCTGGGAGGGTGAGGGCGGTCATCCGGCAGCGAACGCCGAAGAGCACACGACCGCGACCAGCGTGAAGCAGCGCTTCGGTGTCGATCCGGACAAGTATCTTGATCACGGCTCAATCGTCATCGCCGCGATTACGAGTTGCACCAACACGTCAAACCCATCGGTGATGGTCGCGGCGGGACTGCTGGCGAAGAAGGCCGTCGAGAAGGGACTGAGCGTGCCTCCCTGGGTGAAGACATCGCTCGCGCCGGGCTCGCGTGTCGTCACCGACTACTACCAGAAGTCCGGCCTGCTGCCCTATCTCGACAAGCTGCGCTTCAACGTCGTCGGCTACGGCTGCACCACATGCATCGGCAACTCAGGGCCGCTGCCGACGGATGTTTCTAAATCCATTGATGACCACGGCCTGGTCGCCGTCTCGGTACTGAGCGGCAATCGCAACTTCGAGGGACGCATCAATTCCGATGTGCGCGCGAACTATCTGATGTCGCCGCCGATGGTGGTGGCGTACGCGCTGGCTGGCCGCATCGACCACGACTTCGACAACCAGCCGCTGGGACAGAGCAAAGACAAGCAGCCCGTCTTCCTGCGCGACATCTGGCCGACGCAGCAGGAGGTGTCGCAAACCATCGCAAGCGCGATCAGCTCCGAGAGCTATCGCAAAGAGTATGCGACGGTGACCGATGGCGATCAGAACTGGCAGCATCTGAAGTTCCCCACCGGCGAGGTCTACCAGTGGGAGCCGGACTCGACCTACATCCGGCAGGCACCTTACTTCGACAACATGCCAAAGGTGCCTGCACAGATTGCAGATATCCGCGACGCGCGGGTGCTGGCGGTGCTAGGTGATTCGGTCACGACCGATCACATCTCGCCCGCGGGCTCGATCAAAGCGAACGGCCCCGCCGGCAAATACCTGAGCGAGCATGGCGTAAAGCCGGCGGACTTCAACTCCTATGGCTCGCGTCGCGGCAATCATGAGGTGATGGTGCGCGGCACCTTCGCGAACATCCGGCTGCGCAACCGGCTCGCAACCGGCACGGAAGGCGGCGTGACGCGCCTGCTGCCCGAGGGCGAGCCGATGAGCATCTTCGATGCCTCGGTGAAGTACGCCGAGCGCGGCACGCCGCTGGTGATCCTGGCCGGCAAGGAGTATGGCTCCGGCTCGTCGCGCGACTGGGCGGCGAAGGGGCCACGCCTGCTGGGCGTACGCGCCGTGATTGCGGAGAGCTATGAGCGCATTCACCGCTCGAACCTAGTGGGCATGGGCATCCTGCCGCTGCAGTTTGAGAACGAGGACACGGTCGAATCGTTGGCGCTGACCGGCGAAGAGATCTACAGCTTCCCTGGGCTCAAGGCGCTGCTGGACACGCGCTTTGCCGATGGCCGCGAGCTGAGCGTGGAAGTGACGGACGCGAAGAAGCACACGCGCACGTTCAAGGTGAAGGTGCGCATCGACACGCCGCAGGAGATTCTGTACTACCAGAACGGCGGCATCCTGCAGTACGTGCTGCGGCAGTTGGCTGCGAGTTAGCGCTTGCAATGGCGCCTCCTGACTAGTACCCTGACTAGTCAGGAGGCTGACTATGTGGCAGGTTCAAGAGGCCAAGGCCAAGTTCAGCGAGTTTCTCGATAAGGCCCTCCATGAAGGGCCACAAGTGGTCTCTCGGCGAGGCGTCGCGGCAGCCGTGCTGGTGCCGATTGAGGAATGGGAGCGGTTGAAGCAGCGGGCTCGGCCGACGTTGAAGGATCTGCTGCTCTCGGATGAGAACCGGTTCGAGATCGATCTGCCGCCGCGCGGGAAGTTCAAACACCGCCCGATCATCCGGTTCGAAGACGAGTAGATGTATCTTCTGGACACAAATGTGATTTCAGAGATGCGCAAGCCTCGGCCTCACGGCGCAGTGGTGGCTTGGCTGCGACTTCAAGCTCACGAGACCCTATCCCTGTCCGCTATCACTCTGCTGGAATTACAACAAGGTGCAGAGCGAACGCGACGACAGGATGCGGCTGCAGCCCAGAGGATCGACTTGTGGATCAGTCAGATCGCTGCCGCATTCTCAGTGCTTCCTCTCGATGGAGCCATTTGTCGGGAGGGCGCTCGTCTCTTGGCCGGCAAGTCCGAAGATCTCTTCGAAGATGGCTTGATTGCAGCGACGGCTCGCGTTCATCGCCTTACGGTAGCCACGCGAAACCTTCGGGACTTCGCACATTTCAACGTGCCGACGTTCAATCCATTCACATATTCGACCTAGCGCCGCACTTCCAGCATCACCAACGAATTGACCGGCAGCTCCACATCGATCTTGCCGTCACGAAGCGTGGTCGTCTCCGGCGGCCCCAGCTTCGATGCTTCATTCAACTCTCGTACCTGCGCCTCCGTGGGATAACGTGGGCTGCCCATCTTCCGATATGCGGCGAGGGTGTTGCCGTGCGTTGGATCGAGCCGCGTGATGCTCACCTCGGCATTGTTCGGCACGTGCTCAAACGCGACCTGCATCTGCTTGTCGACTCCCGGGCCACCGGGTTGATGCGCGCCAGGGGGATCGATCATGTTCCACACTGCGACGACGAGCTTGCCATCCGCGCGTCGGGTCACCAATGCGTTCTTCGAAGGATTTGCCAGGCGCTCGTCGCCGAGATGGTGCAGCATCGCAAAGGCGTTGAAGCTGGGCTTGCGGATGCTGTAGGGTGCGATCAGTCCGAAGCCGCCGTCGAAGGGCTCACGCTTCGGACCGTCCTCTTCGAAGACATCGTCGAAGGTCCAGAAGGACATCATCGCCGGCAGACCGTCGCATTCGCGAATCGTATTGGCGACCGCCGGACCGACGAAGGTCGTGTCGCGCGCTGCATCGATGCCGATCACGTTCCATTCCGTGACAAACCAGGGGATCTGCGGCATGGGTGAGGCGGCGATTTGCTTCTTCACATGGGCCATGGCGGCGCAGAGGCGATCGCCCATCGGCGGCAGCTCGCTCGGCGTGAAGGTGTGCTCGTAGTTTTCGTCGGCGTAACCGTGGGTGGAGAGGAAGTCCACTGGCACATTGTTGTCGTGCATGTACTTCAAAAACTCCGGCACCCATTCCTCCGCAGCAGCCGCCGGGCCGCCTACACGCAGCCGCGGACTCACCGACTTCAGCGCCCGCGCGGTATGGCTGTAGAGCTCGAAGTACGTTGCCTGCTTAGGCTGGCCGACCCAGAAATCGATATTGGGCTCGTTCCACACTTCGAAGTACCACTGCACCACTTCGTCGATGCCGTAGCGCGCGACCAGGTTCTCCGCTAGGGCGCGGATCAAAGCATCCCAGCGCGCGTAATCCTTCGGCGGCGCGACGTTGGGCTTGTACCAGAAGGCATGCGGTGCGGCATGCGCTGCAAGTTGTTTGGGCATGAAGCTGATCTCGACCACCGGACGCACGCCGCGTGCGAGCAGGCCGTCGTAGATCTCGTCAACATAGGTGAAGTTGTATTGCGGCTGACCGTCTTTATCCTCGGTGTAGACGCCGTTCTCGTCGTCGAGAATGCCGTGGAAGCGGACATACTTCATATCGGTCACGCTCTTCACCGCGGTCAGATCGTTGCGATAGGCCTCGCGCATAGCGAGGTTGGCGTGGCCGGAGCCGAACATCTGCTCCCAGAAGTGCGGCAGCGGGGTCGCCTTCGCCTTCACGTCGACCGTGACTGTCTCCTGCGGGCGTGCTGCGCTCCATGCAACAGCCAGCAGCAGGCAGACGATTGCTGCCACACTCCGATTTCTCCTCTGCATTCCGCACCTCCTGGGAGCGATCCGCCCCCCAGTGTAGTACGAGCGAAATCGTTTGCGCATTGAGGCAAACAAAAAGGCGGAGTCGCCTCCGCCACATTTTGCACAATGCCAATTCGATCCAATCCGGTTGTCATCCCGCACTGTAGGTGCGGTCATTTCTGACAAAACCCGCGCCTGATATCGCTCCGCGACCACGGTTACAGGAAAATCGGCTCTAGACGCCCACCGCGTAGGAGTCCAGCGGATCCTGATCGCCCGCATGCTTGTAGTAGTCATAGGGCGTGCGGTGATTGAACTTGTACCGCAGTCTGAGTTCACGACCAACGAGTAGGCCGAGAGTTGCTACGGTCACTGCAACTCCCGTCCAGGAGACGGTGCGCAGCAGGTAGTTCGGCTTTTTTTGGAATGGCAGAAGATTGCTCATGATCCTTCTCCGCTCAGGTGCGCCGTTCGTCCGCACCATTCTCTCAATCTACGTTCATGATAGCCCAGCAGCGCCGCTCGTTGTCTGCATTACGGCCATTACGGCCGTGCTGTTTTGTCCCTCTTTCGTCACTACTCGTGCGCCGCGTCCTCAATGGCGCGCAGCATAGCGACCTTGCGCTCCGGCAGCAAAAAACTTGCCTCAACCGAATTCGCGGCCAGCTCGCGCAACTGCTCCTGAGTGAACTGGAACTCCTGCTCCACTACCCCGTATTCGCCCAGCAGGTCGCTGCCGAAGAGTGTGGGATCGTCCGAATTCAAGGTAATCATCAGGCCGGAATCAAAGTAGCGGCGCACCGGATGTTCCGAAAGCGACGGGCAGGAACCGGTTCGCACATTGGATGTCACGCAAATCTCAACCGGAACCTGCCGCTCCGCCAGAACCTCCATCAGCTCGGCGTCGTGCTCCGCAGACAAGCCGTGGCCGATGCGTTCCGCGCCGATATTCAGCGCGCCCCAGATGCCCTCCGGCCCCACGGTCTCGCCCGCATGGGCGGTCAGGCGGAGGCCGGCATCACGGGCTTCGGCAAAGAGCTCGCGAAACGGCTCCGCACCGGTGCGGCGTTCATCGCCGCCGATGCCGATGCCGACGATCGAGGGATGCTCCCTGCGCATCTCGGCCGCCTTGCGAAAGACGCGCGCTGCTTCTTCCACACCAAAATGCCGCACGGCGTCGAAGATCCAAAGGATGCTGATGCCAAACTCACGCTCTGCGCGCAGCCGGGCGCGCTCCATCCCCGCGAAGAGTGGCTCGAATTCGATGCGCCGCCAGTAATACACGACGCCGACCGAGACGTAGACCTCCGCATGCGCCACACCCTGCGCCGCCAGCGTCTGCGCCATACGCCAGGTGATGAGCTCGTAATCATCCGCCGACAGCAGCCGCTCCGTGATGGCCTTGAAGGCCAGCAGGAAGCCGGTGAAATCCGCGTAGCGATAGAGTGCGCGCGCCTGCTCGAGCGTGAGCCGTCCGGCGGGATGGCGCTCGCTCAACTCCACCAGCGTTTCGGGCGTAACCGTTCCTTCAAGGTGCAGATGCAGCTCCGCCTTCGGCAGCCTGCGCAAAAACTCACTGCTGGATTCGCTCACCTCTCAAGTGTAACCAGCGAATCGAATGGCAGAAAAAGAGCCGAAGCGATCTGATCGATCGCTCCGGCCGTTATGAGTGAATGAATGAGCTAGAACCTGTAGTTCGCCGAGAACTGCAGATGCCGCTCCTGCGACCGAACAGGATTGCTCTGGCTCGCGATCTGGCCGAAGGTTGTGTCGGCGACGCCAGTGTCGGGATTCCCATAGCTGGCAATGTTCAGAGCATTGAAGGCATCGAACCGGAAGCCGAAGGTCTGCTCCCGGAAAGTATGGAAATCCTTGAAGGCCGACATGTCGACATTCAGGTATCCCGGACCACGCACGCTGCCATTGGACGAAGTGCCAAAGGCGTTGCTGGCCGGAAGACCGAACGCGCAAACACCGTTGTCCTCACCAGCGGCGCACGGCTTTGCGGATGGATCGTCGCCAAACCACTGGTTGATGCTGCGATGTACCACCTTCAGCCTCCGGTACTGGTTCGCGCGAACCTGGCCATAGGTGTTGGAGTTGGAGCTGTCGGGTGCGGTAATGCTCTCCGGGAATCCGGAATAGGACACGACAGCGGTCGAAAACTTCCAGCCGCCAACGGCTTCATCGGCGAAGCGGTTGATGTTCGTACCGAACTGCCTGCCTCGTCCAAACGGCAGGTCGTAAACGGCGGTAGCGGAGATGTTGTGCTTGACGTCGTAACCGGCCGGGCCATAGTCGGCATGGCTATTTCGGTAGTCCTGAAAGGCGCCGCTGTAGCCGGCGACGTTCACACCATAGTTGCCAAAGCTGTTGGTCATGGCCTTGCCGTAGGTATAGTTCGCGGTGAACTCCAGCCCGTGGCTGACCCGCTCGCGCAACGTGGCCTGCAGTGCGTTGTAGTTCATCGAGGCTCGCGATTCGGTGATGAGCAGCTTACCGGCGCCGATACCCAGGTTGGTGTTGTTGAAATACGGCGCCGTCGTCTCATCCCCATTCACCAGATATTGGTTGACGTTGCCGTAGTCCTCGATGTGCTGGCCCTGCTCCCCGAGATAGCCCACCTGTAGCGACATGCTGCTGGTCAAGGCATATTCAGTGGTCAGGTTCCACTCCTGTATATAAGCCGGTTGGATGTGCTGCGGATAGACGTTGTATGTCGACCCGTTGAAGTTGACATCACCGGGATTGGTTGCTGTGAAGCCCTCCTGCGCAGTGCGCGGGGCACCTGGGGTCCCAGGCTGACCGTTTGCCGGCGCTGTCGGCGTCAGCGGCTTGATATCGACCGACTGGACGAAGGGTGTAATCGAGGTTAAGCGCTGGTTGGCGGCGTTTCCTTCAAAGAAGCTGGTCGCGCCGTACCCGCCGCGCAGAACAAAACGGGGCGTCGCCTGATAAGCGAAGCCCAGCCGCGGCATGATCTGCCGATAGTTAGGTTCATAGCAGGCGCGATTGTCGCAGAGCTCAGAATTTGGCGGCGCGCCGGTAGGAATTCTGGTCGCATACTCGACGACACCTCTGGTCAGATCGACGTTTCCCGTCTTGTCGTTCTGCTCATACCACGGCTGGTCGTACTCGTAGCGCAAGCCGAAGTTCAAGGTAAGGTTCGGCATCACCTTCCAGTCGTCCTGGATAAAGCCGGCGGCGCGCCACTGCCGCTGACCAACGAAGATGCCCTGCGAGGTCACCTGCGCCTCGCGAACTCTGTTCAGAACAAAGTCGGCGCCGCCATAACCTCCTCCATTGGTTCCGGTGGTGTTACTGGTGAAATCGCCGGTGTAGCTGAGTTGGCCGACAAAGCCCGCGTTGTTATCCGTGGTGTAGCTGTTCTGGTAGCGAATCGCCTGCACGCCGATGCTGAGCAGGTGCTGTCCATGCTGCCACGTCAGGTTGTCGATGTAGCTGTAGGTGTTGTCGACAATGCTGCCGATGAAGGCCGCATTCCCTCCGGCCGAGATATTGCCGCCAATGGTTTGTGCAGCATAGCCGGGATAGTTCTGCGTTGGGCCGCCAATCCCAACGATCGAGTTGCCGGTGAGACCGAAGATCCCGCTGGGATCGGTCGGAACGCCCTGGGTCCATTGCACGCGAGTGAATCCAACGCGCGCGGAGTTGATGATGGCTGGCGAAAAGACGTGGACCCAGTTGGCGCCGCCCAGCTTTGTTGGGAAGTTATTAGCGGTCGGAAAGGAGATGGCAAGGAACGTGACCTTCCCGTCAAAGCCGGTGCCCATGGAGTAGAAGCCTGTGATCTTGTCTGCCGGTCGCGGGTCGTATTCGATCTTGATGTCGCCTTGATTGTTGGCCTTGAAACTCCGGCTCGGTCCCTGCAGATTCTTGGCAGCGATGCCGTCGGTCGGACTCGCATTCGGCAACGGATACACATTGGGATGCGAGAAGAGGTAGAGAGCGATGGGATTGCTAACGGTCACTTGATTGTTCACATACGGTGCGAAGTTGTTCTGGGTATCGTAGAGCTGGATTGGCGTATTGCCATTTGCCCCGCTCAACAGTGCAGAGAAGTCGCCGCCGCGCATTGCCTGGGTGAAGACACTGTCCTGCTCCAAGCCGCCCTGGTGAAAACGCGCGCCGAGGTAATCGACAAAGAAGAACAGCTTGTCGTGCACAATGGGGCCGCCGAATGTTCCGCCGAACTGCGATTGTGAAAAAGGGTTGATCGCAACCACGGGGTTTGCATGATTATTCGACCAGGAGTTGGCGTTATAGTTGGCGTTCTGCGTGTAGCCGTAGACCGATCCGTGGAACGAGTTGGTGCCGCTCTTCAGCACGCTCACGACGCCGCCACCGTTCACATTGCCGTAGTCGGCGGGCGAATTGGCGGAGAGAATTCTGATCTCCTGTAGCGATTCCGGAGCCGGGCTGTAAGCGATCAGGTTGTTCTGCGTTTCGTTTAGATCGATGCCGTCCAGCGTGTAGTTGTTCGCCTGCGCACGATTGCCGTTGATGTTGGGAATGTCGCTATTAAAGGTGCTGCGCTCGATGCTGGTGGGTCCCTGCGTGCCATAGGTGGTCACCGTGCCAGGCGTGTAAAGAGTGAGGGCGGAAAAATCCAGCCCATTCAGCGGAATGTTCCGCACCGTGTTGGCCGTGAAGGTCGTCCCCAGTGTGGGGTCGTTGGTATTCAAAATGGGCGCAACATCGCCCTGAACATCCACCGTGGTGGTCGCGCCTCCGGTCTTCAGGTGTGCATCGAACTTGACCGTCTGAGCGACCTCCAGTGCAAAGGCGGGAAGCTTGGCCGTGGCGAAGCCTGGAGCCTGAACTGTCACCTCGTACACGCCGATGGGTAGAAAGCGGATGCTGTAGATACCAGCGCCGTTGGTCGTGGCCTGGGTATCTACGCCGGTCGCGGTGTTATGCGCGGTGACCTGCGCGTTGGGCACTACAGCGCCCGAGGAATCTGTGACGGTGCCGCCGACGCTTCCCGTGACGGTCTGCGCCGAAAGCTGGGAAGGGATCGTTAACACAAAGAGAGCGAAAAGTACTGGCAAACATCGCCGGATGGACATCATGCCTCCTGATTTCCGACGAGACAGTGATACGAAGCGACTGCGACGAGGGAATAACTATTATGCCGGTTTGACGGCGCAAACGAAAAGATCGGGGAGTGAGACTTACTACAAAGTGACAAATCCGTGACAAGTCGACGGAAAAGAAGGCCGATCCGCGTTACCGCTATCAGTAAGTCGCCTGGCAGATTCAGCTAACTGGCGAACTCGCTGCGTTTGCGCGAGTAGAAGACGTAGATCACCATCCCGATGATGAGCCAGCCGAAGAAGCGCAGCCAGGTCATGATGGGCAGGCCCGCCATCAGCAGCGCGCAGAAGGCGATGCTGAGGATCGGAGTGGCAAAGCCACCGGGAGCGCGGAAGCTGCGATGCCGCTCCGGCTCGCGCACCCGCAGGATGATGACGCCGACCGAGACCAGAACAAAAGCGAAGAGCGTTCCGATGTTGGAGAGATCGGAGAGCGTGCCGATGTCAAGCAGCCCGGCAGGTATGCCGACCAGGAAACCGGCGATCCAGGTGGCCACCGCCGGGGTGCGAAAGCGCGGATGCACCTTGCCGAACCATGCGGGGAAGAGGCGATCGCGCGACATGGCAAACCACACGCGCGCCTGGCCAAGTTGGAAAACAAGGATGGACGAGATCATGCCCACCATCGCGCCCAGCAGCACGATGAGGCGAATCCATTGCAGGCTGTGTCCGCCCGGCAGCAGGGAGAGCTTCTTGAGTGAGTTGACCACCGGCGCTGCATCGTCCACCAGCGTGTTCCACGGGACCAGCCCGGTGAGCACCACCGCGACTGAGATATAGAGCAGTGTGCACACCACCAGCGTGCCGATGATGCCGATCGGCACATCGCGCTGCGGGCGATGACATTCCTCTGCGGCGGTCGAGACCGAATCGAAGCCGATGTAGGTGAAGAAGATGATGGAGCCGCCGGTCAGCACGCCCGACCAGCCGTTCGGATAGTACGGATGCCAGTTTCCCGGCTTGATGAAGTGCGCTGCGCCAAAGATGAAGATGAGGATGGCCGCGATCTTCAGCAGCACCATGATGTTGTTGGTGCGCGCGGATTCGCGGATGCCGCGCACCAGCACCACGGTCAGGATCATGACGATCAAAAACGCAGGAACATTGAAGCCGAAGTGCCATCCCGGCGCGTAAAGTTGCTTGCCGGTGAAATCTGAGAAGCCCGACGGGAGATACGCCGGCGAAATCCAGCCTGCCGACGGATGCACGCCGAACCAGTCGAGGAAATCGACCATATGCGCGGCAAAGCCCACGCAGACCGCCATGTTTGAGACTGCGTATTCGAGGATCAGATCCCAGCCGATAATCCACGCCACCAGCTCACCCAGAGTCGCGTAGGTATAGGTGTAGGCCGAGCCGGCGATCGGAATCATGGAGGCGAGCTCGGCATAACAAAGCCCGGTGAAGCCGCAGACGATGGCCACCAGGATGAGCGAAACGGCCAGCGCCGGACCCGCGCCAGGGCGGCCGATGAGTGCCTGGTGCCGGACCAGATAATCCAGCAGCGGAGTGTTGAGGATGGAGGAAGTATCGAACTTCTCGCCGGCAATCGCCGTACCGATCACGGTGAAAATGCCGGAGCCGATGACCGCGCCGATGCCGAGTGCGGTGAGCGAGACAGGCCCCAGCGACTTCTTCAGCGCATGTTCCGCGCACTCCGAGTCGCTGATCAGCTTATCGATGGACTTGCGAGCAAAGAGTTGCGACAGGCGGCTGACTCCGGCAGAAGGTTCCGGCCAGCGCATGCACGCTGGCCGGGTGACACTACCTTAAGCTATCTTCCCCGCACACGCAGAGAGGAATTTGGACTGGCCGTCCAGGCAACGGCGCCTTTGGCGCGAGTCGATGGGCCACTCCGTTGGTCGTTGCGGTACAGATCTCGGAGCACGCCGCCACAGAAAGAACTGCCCCACCGCAGTGGGGCGTCCTCATTGCCGGCCTGCTTCGGCGGTCCGTGTTTCCAAACCTAGCGCTTGCTCTGGCCGCGCGTCAGTTTCTTGATCTTCTTCTTTTTGGAGCCGCGAGGCTCAGTGCGCTTCGCCTTCGGAGCCGCCTTTTTGCGGGCCGCGCGCTTCACCTTCTTGCGCTCCTGCGTATCTTCGATCTTCGTCGTATTTGCCATGTATATCTCGATTCCTGAAATGTCGTCCGGCTGTCTGGAGAAGAGTGCCTAGACCCGCTCGAGCTGGGCAAACTTCTCGACCAGCTTTTTCACGCCGAACTTCGTGAATTGTACTGTAATCTTCGCGTCGTCGCCGTCACCCTCGCGGCGGAAGACTACGCCATCGCCGTACTTGGGGTGGCGCACCCGCTGTCCGCTCTTGAAGCCCACCACGCCCGTCGTCTCCGGAACCGGCAGCCTGGGGCGTTTCGCGGTCGCGCCGCCGCGGGCGCCAAAGAAGCTCGCGATATTGTCGATGGAACCGGCATCGCTGCGTGTTCCGCCGGCAGTATTTCCGTAACTGCGCTGGTTACGATAAGCGCCGGGCGCGGGGGAACTCTGGTCCTCGTCCTCGTAGCTGTAGTGGCGCTCGCCGTCCTCATGGAAGCGGCCACCGCTGCGGCTGGAAGAACCTGTACTGTAGCTGGCCGCATAGCCGCCCCATGTGGTGACGCGTTCGCGGCCACCACTCAAGTCTTCCAGCAGTTGCGGCGGCACCTCTTCCAGAAAGCGCGAGGGCAGCGCCGCATCCGGCATGTCGTTGCCGTAGCGGCGGCGATAGCGCGCGCGGCTCAGGATCAGCGTGTCCATGGCGCGCGTCATCCCGACGTAGCAGAGCCGCCGCTCTTCTTCGAGGCCAGCCGGGTCGGTAAGCGTGCGCGAGTGCGGGAAGAGGCCCTCCTCCATGCCGCACAGCAGCACCAGCGGGAACTCCAGTCCCTTCGCCGAATGCAGCGTCATCAGCGTGACGCGGCTGTCCGGCTTGTAGTGGTCGGTGTCGCTGACCAGCGCTGCGTGATCCAGAAATTCAGCCAACGTCTCGCCGCGTTCCTCCGCATCCTGCGCAGCGTTTGCAAGCTCCTTCAGATTTTCAATACGCGAGAAGGCTTCGGGCGTGCCCTCATCTTCGAGCGCGCGGATGTAGCCGCTGCGGTCGTTGATGAAGCGAATCAGCTCTGGCAGGGTGGCCTTATCACCGGGCTTGCGGAACGGTGCCCGCTCTTCTTCCGATGACGCCGTTTCTTCCGTCGTCTTCAGCGAAGCGCCAGACTGTTTCAGCGCAACACCGTCGAAGGGATTGAAGCTGACGTCCGCGGGAGCTTCCTCCTCGGCTGAGGCTTCGGGAAAGGACTCAGGCGAAAACGAATCGTCAGGCAGCTCATCATGGGTCAGATCGAGCATGCCCTGCGCACCGAAGGCGAAGCCGGTGCCGTCATCGATTGTGACCTGCTCTTCCGTATTCTCGTCGTACTCGGCATCATCCTCCGAGTTCGGTCCTTGTGTGTAGCCGCCCTCGGGCAGCACTTCCGCCGCAGCCGCTGCTACATCCGCAGCAAGCTTCTCCGCGAAACCGGGCTCCAGCAGCGCGTGCGCGTCGTTGATGATCCGCTGGAAGTTTTCGAGCGCGGTGAGTGCGCGCTGCGGCAGAAGGCGTCTCCGGATGGTTTGGCCGATGGCGTCCCAGGTGCTGGTGCCGGTTTCCAGCGCGAGCCGCTCCAGCGTGTCCAGAGTGGAGCGGCCGATGCCGCGCACCGGCGTGTTGATGACGCGCTGCAATGCGATCGAGTCATGCGGGTTTTGCACCAGCTTGAGATAGCTCAGCAGGTCCTTGATCTCGGCGCGCTCGTAGAACGAGAAGCCGCCGACCATCGTGTACTGGATCGAATAGCGGCGCAGCGCCTCTTCCACCAGCCGCGACTGCGAATTCGTGCGATAGAGCACGGCGACGCGTGGCGGCTCATTGCCTTCGCCGGCCTTGCGCAGATATTTCTGGATGTAGTCGGCGATGAACAGCGCCTCGTTTTCGCCATCCGGCGCTTCGTAGTAGCCGATATTGGAGCCACCCTGCCGCTCCGTCCACAGATTCTTGCCCTTGCGCTGCGCGTTGCGCGCGACGACCGCGGACGCTGCTTCAAGAATCACCTGCGTCGACCGATAGTTCTGCTCCAACCGGATGGTCTTGGCTTCGGGAAAGTCTTTTTCGAACTCCAGGATGTTGCGGATGTCCGCGCCGCGCCAACTGTAGATGCTCTGGTCCTCATCGCCGACCACGCAGACGTTGTGGTGCTCGCCGGCCAGCAGCTTCATCAGCTCGTACTGCGGACGGTTGGTGTCCTGGTATTCGTCGATCATGATGTAGCGGAAGCGCCGGTTGTAGCGCTCGCGCGTCTCGCCGCTGGCCTTCAGCAGGCGCACCGTTTCGAGCAGCAAGTCGTCGAAATCCAGCGCGTTGTTCTTCAGCAGCTCCTTGCGATAGACCTCGTAAAGCTGCGCCACGCGCTCGCTGATGGGGTCGCTCGACCCGAGGTAGTACTCCTGCGGATCGATCATGTGATTCTTGGCCCAACTGATCTTCCCCAGCACCGTGCGCGGGGTCAGCGTTTTGTCATCGAGCGACATGCGCCGCATCGCCTGCTTCACGATGGCCTGCTGGTCGCTCTCGTCGTAGATGGCAAAGCTGCGGGTGCGTCCCTGGTCGCCGATGCGCAACGCCTCGATGTCGCGCCGCAGCACGCGCACGCAGAAGGAATGGAAGGTCGATAGCTGCGGCTTGGCCAGGGTCGAGCCGGCCAGCAGCTTGTCCACGCGCTCGGCCATTTCGGCGGAGGCCTTGTTGGTGAAGGTGACGGCGAGGATGGAATCCGGTGCAACGCCCTTGGCCTCGATGAGATATGCAATGCGGTGCGTGATGACGCGCGTCTTCCCCGAGCCGGCACCGGCCAGGATCAGCACCGGTCCATCCGTGGCCTCCACGGCGACACGCTGTTGCGGATTCATCTTTTCAAGCAGGGGATTCACAGGCTGGCGTCTCGGTGGGAACTTCTCTTCTCCAGTGTATCGCCGCCGGAACCTCCTTACGATCAAGTCGCAGTTTCCGTCCCTGCGGTATTCGCCACTGGAGGATGGCTCTGCATCAACAGTCCGAGGACGGCAAGGGGTACGGCTGTGACCAAATTGATCACAGACCACACTTCACGGTGAAAATGAATTGGGAAGAATGGGTTATAAAGAAGCGCGATTGCAGCTACCAATTTGGCAAGATGACGAAAGCCTAGACGGGAGGATAGGTCCAGTGCAGTCATCCCACACACTAGAAAGACAAGAAACTTGAGAAATAAATACGCGTCGTATGGCCAATCGGAATATGCGGCGACTGCAAGCGTAATCGATGTGGAGAGAACTGCAAGACGCCTGCCGATGGTCGACTTTATTCGCCCTTTGTCAAAAACAGCCTTTAGTAAACGCAACACGCCAATAATCGGCGGTGGCATTTGGGGTTGCAAATACACTTGTCCCACTTGAGGTGGGAGCACTAGTTGGCGGTCTGATCCCGAGGACAGCCTTCTCGATTGGACGGCTCCCATAAGGATAGGAATTGCCACGGTGGGCAACACCAGAAAAAAGACGGCCTCGCCATTGCTCCACGGAGTAGAGCTGCGAAATGCATCCGGATGCGAGTGTATCCAATGGATCCAGGCTCCCCTTAAGAATAAGAATATGACCCGGCCGAGTTCCTCCATAGTCACACCTCCGGCCTCGCGGCATCATTCCTACTAAACCTCTTTAAGAGTGTGCACTTACTAGTTCAACCGCAATTCCCAAAAGGTCGCAGTGATATGGATGGAGTCCGAGCCCCCGCACCGTACAGCGTTTGCGTCTTCTGCGCGTCCAGCGACGGCGCAGAACCGATCTTTCTTGAAGCAGCCAAGGTGCTGGGGCGGAGCATCGCCGGGCGCGGCTGGCATCTGGTGTATGGCGGAGCCGAAGTCGGCCTGATGGGCGCGATGGCGGATGCAGCGCTGGCCGCTGGCGGCGCGGTCACCGGCGTGATCCCGCGCTCGCTGGTCGATCGGGAGATTGCGCACCGCGGTCTGACGCAATTGATTGAAGTGAACAGCATGCACGAGCGCAAGGCCGAGATGGCACGGCGCGCCGATGCGTTTCTGGTGCTGCCGGGCGGCCTGGGCACGCTCGACGAGCTGTGCGAGATTCTCACCTGGGCACAGCTGGGCATTCACGAGAAGCCCATCGTGCTGATCAACATAGCCGGCTACTGGGACGCATTCCTCGGCATGCTGGATAGGGCTGTGGCCGCCGGGTTTCTGCGCTCGGGGCACCGCGCGCTCTCAAGGGTGGCGCCCGACGTGAATGCGGCCTGCGACGCGGTGGAGCGCATCTGGTCTCGCTAGCGGCGAAACTCTGCGTCGCCGCCATCCGTCTTAGAGAGACTGACACTCCTTTTCCTGTTTCGTTGTTTTGGGTTGCAGGTCGAGGTCTGTCGTCTATCCTGACAGGACGCATGCCGCAGCATTCCGCCCTTCACAAGCTTCATCGCCACCTTTTGACGGCAATTTTGGCTGGCTTCATTCCAGCCGGGATGGCGCGCGCGCAGACGGATCTCGCCAGGGTGAGCCTTCCCGATGCGCCGATTGCCCAGCAGGGCACGACAGCGGCCAGCACTTCGACGCCGCCCGCGAATGCTCAGGACCAGCAGCAGAGAAAGCCAAGCTCCGATGAGGTGCTGCGGCAAGAGGAAAAGCAGCGCGCGTTCGGCGTCATGCCGATGTTCCAGACGGTGTCGCTGGCGCAATCCCAAAACATTCCA